>NZ_JAYWVC010000191.1:0-14890 GCF_036281785.1 Streptomyces chiangmaiensis
TGGTGACAGAAGCTCTAGACAAGCCTCATCATCCCAGCTCAGAAGGCACTTTCGTGCTTCCGTCCAAGATCCGGACGCCAGCGCGATCCCGGCACCCTTTCTCTCAGCGGGGCGACAGGCGCCGCCAACGAGAGGGGGAGTGGTGGCCCTCAGATCAGACCAGGCCCATGAGGGTGGTGTACGCCGACTCGGCCTGGCGTCCGGGCGCTGCCTCCGTTGCCGCGTGGGTGAGGAAGCCGGCCGTCGGACCGTCGTAGGTGACGCGCCCGGCGAGCAGGCAGGTGACCGTGTCGGCCTCCTCGGCCAGATCGGCCACGTCATGGGTGGACATCAGCACCGGGGTCTCGGCCGCCACCTCACGTACCAGGGCACGGAACACCGAGCGCTGATGGGGATCAAGGCCGGCGGTCGGCTCGTCGAGCAGGATCAGCTTGGCGTTGTGGGCCAGGGCGCAGGCGATGCCGACCCGGCGCAGCTGCCCCCCGGAGAGGTGCGCGGTCCGCTTCCCGGCTTCCGCCGCCAGGTTCACCCGCCCCAGCACGCGGGCGGCGTTCTCCCATGCGGTGGACCGGTCCACACCCTTGAGCCACGCGATGTAGGCGACGTACTCGCGGGCGGTGAGCGTCTTGCTGGCCGGCACATGCTGCGGCAGCCAGGCGACCTCGCTGCGGTAGGCGCGCACTGTCGACTCCACGCCGCCCAGGGCGATCCGACCGGAGTTCGGGCGGCTGATCCCGGCGAGGAGCGAGAGCAGGGTGGACTTCCCGGCGCCGTTGGGGCCCAGCAGGATCGTCAGTCCGTCGGTGGTGCGGTGGGTGAAGCGGTCCAGCACGGGCGGCCTGCGCCGCCGGTAGCGGAAGGTCACGTCGTCGATGAGCAGGCTCAAGGCCGGATCCTTGTCATGAGTCGGGGCAGGAGGGCGAGAGCGAGGAGGCCTGTCAGGAAGGCAAGTCCGGCACCCAGCGCGGCGTAGGACACGTAGGGTCCCTCGGCGACGATCACCCAGGGGTAGGGGTCGTTGGAGGAACGATGGCCGTTCAGGAGGGACACCAGCATCCAGACCACCGGGAGGAGACTGGCCCGGGCGCCCAGGAGTGGCCAGGCGGCCAGCGCGATCCCGCAGAAGAACAGGACGTTGCGGGCCGCGGTGAGAGCGGTCGCGCTGTCGAACCCGCGCAGGAACAGCAGAGCGCCGGCACTCGCGGCCAGGCTCAGCCCGGCCGCGAGGACGACGTCCATCCGCTCGACCCGGCGCAGGGCCGCGGCCTCCGCCGCCACCAGCCTCCGCTCCAGTACGGCGACGACCGCCGTACTGACCGCGAGACAGGCGAAGTCGCTCAGCCGCGTGGTCACCAGGTCGGCCAACAGGCTGGGCATGGCGACCGTTTTGCCGGAAGTGACCGCGAGTACCACCCAGAAGCCCACCAGGACTCCGGGGACGAGTGAGAAGACGCCGCGTTGGCGCATCCACCAGCGCATGTCAACCAGCCGCCGTCGGCCGGAACTTCATGGTCGATCCCGCACAGGCCTGCATGATCTTGTCCTGGTACCAGGACTTCTGCTGAGCGGCGGGCAGTTTCAGGACCCGCCCGACCTCCGCGGTGAGCTGGGGCTCCTGGGCGGTCTTGAACTCGGGCTCCGACCGCAGCCACTTCAGGTAGCGGTCATCCACGCCGCTCTTCTTCATCGCCCAGTAGGTGGAGTAGTGCATGGTCTCCCAACTGGGATTGGAGCAGAACCAGTTCACGGACTGCATGGTGAGCGCGAATGCGAGGTCCTTCTCGTTCCCGTTGGCCGCACCGATCAGGTTGACGCGCCAGAAGGCCGCGGAGGACGAGCGTTCACCCTTTGCCGCACCCTTGATCTCGACGACGGACGTGGGTACTTGGGGTATCGCCCCCGCGTTGGCCAGTGTGGTCAGGACCCCGCTCACCCGGGTCTGCAGGGCGGCCGCGTCGACCCCCGCCACCGTTGGCAGACACACCTTGGGAGCCGTTCCCGCGCAGGTGGTATCGGCCAGCCCGGCCACGGTCGGTGCACTGAAACTCCAGTTGGCCGTGATCCGGTAGGGGACCAGGAAGCCGACGGCCGCGATCGACAGGGCCGCGGCCACTGCGACTGTGCGACGGGCAGTGGGCAGGCAGATCAGGGCAACGGCCAGGCCCACGGCTACCGTCGCCGCGGTTGTGGTGAGGAACACGACTGGTTCGAAGGTCTCCCCGAACCCCACCGGTTCCACAATGCCCGAGATGTGCCGCGGCCAGTACGGCAGGTACGACACGGACGTGCCCACCAGGAGCTGGACGGACACGGCGAGCGCCGGGGCGGCGTAGAGCGCGTTGATCCGACGACCCACGCTGTACCCGAGCAGCGCATAGCCGGCGATGTTGACCAGGGGGAGGGCGAGCGCGGCGAGGGCGTACCCGTCGATCCCGCTGCCGGTGGTGATGAGGGTGACGACCGGAACAGCGCTGACGGCGACGGCGAACACGCCGAGGATCGCGAGCAGACTCCGGGCAGCGATGGCCGGTTCCGACCGTGCGGGACCGATGCCCCAGGTCCTCAGCTTCCGCAGCCGGTGTCCTTCAAAGCAGGCGACGGCCGCGGTGAGCGCATAGACCGGCGGCAGTGTGCTGCTCAGGGAGAAGGTTACTGCGCGGGTCGGCCAGTCAAGTCCCAGGAAATTCAGCGAGGGTTGGATGCTTACGAAGAAGAAGTACGCGCACCCTGCGGCCAGGAACGGGGCCGTTCTGACCGCGGCAGAGGTGCGGAGGAGAGTCGTGGTTCTCAAGCGGATGTCCGAATCAAAGCGGGCCGATGCCCCCGGTGGACCGCACCGGAGGCAACGGCGAGCGGTCGTCTGTCAGTCGGCTTGCGTGGTGTCGACGCCGACCCAGTCAGCGAACAGCAGGCAGCAGGCCCCGCCCTGAGCAACCTTGTCGGCTTCGAAGTAGTAGGAAGCTGAGTCCAGACCGGTCTGTGTGTCCGTGCTGTAATAGCCGCTGCCGTTGAAGCAGTTGGAGAACGTGAAGGTATCCACGGTGACGTCCGAGGCCAAGGAGACGTCTATCCTCCGCTTGACGACCGTCTGCTGTGTTGTGCCGTACTGGGCGAAGCAGCCCTCCCAGCTGATCTCGTTGTAAGACTCGTCCGCCCAACGGCGCGAGGTGTTCCCGTCCGTCCATGAACTGATGCTGCTGGTCCACGTCCAGTCCGCGAAGGCGGAGGGGGTGAGGACGAAGAGCAGTGCGCTGACCGCGCCGACGATCACACCAGTGCGCTGAAGTCTCAGATTACGCGCAACATGACTCTCTCTCCTTCTCCCGCACGAGAACGCCACGTCGGCATAGGAAGATCGCGCAAGATTCGCGCGAACGTAGCATGAATAGCCGGGAGTTGACAGGTATAGATCACATCCCGATTCCTGTGTGAGGGGGCAAACCGCTCGCGAGATTCTGAATCGGTCAGGCAGCCCTCGCCGTGACCGCGGATCTGGCAGCCCACGACCCTGGAGACGTACCCCGGTGCGAGGTGCCGCGGTGCCTGGTCTGGTTGGGGGGTGGCGCGCCGCGTCGGGGTCGCTTCCCGGTGGAGCCGGTCCATGCAGCGGGATGGGAGGAATCCTCCGTCCCACCATCCGGACGCCCCCTTGATCCGTACCCCACCCCGTAACTTCGACGCCCTCGCGTTGCGCCTGATCGAAGCGGGCGGCCAAAGTGGCGGCCGTGGTCACGGCCGGGACCGGCGCGGGCAGCAGTCCCTCGCCGACCACGTCCGCCCGCAGCCGGTCGAAACCGACCAGATGGTCCTCCCCGACCAGCTGCACGACCGCGGTGGCCAGCGCGAACTCACCGCCCGAAAGGCCCCGGTCACGTTCCTTGACCGGGCCGATCCCCGCGTCCAACGCGGCAGTGACGCTAAGACCCGGTCCAACTCGGCCACCAGCACCAGCCCGCCGTTCTCGGTCAGCGACCCGTCCGGGACCCCTGTCCGGGCATTCAGCCGGGTCCAGCGCTTGCCAGGCGTGCGGGAGGCGGTACGACGACGCGATATCTTCTTCACCAGACAGGTGTACTTTCACGTTCGAGACGATTAGGTGTAGGAACCTCGATCTTCTCAAACCGGAAGCGCACCTGTCGCCGTATCAGCTACCGATCACCGCCGCTACCTGCGGATTCGGGTCAGACGAAGCGACGCTGACGTGGCATCATCAGCAGCGTCAGAAGGTGATGGTGGCGTGGATGGCCCGGTGGTCGGAAAGCTGCGGATCCACGACTTCGCAGCTGTACGTCGGGCCGACCGGCCCGAAGATGTAGTCGATCTTGTTGTTTCCGTCCGTGGGCTCGCCGGTGTGCGGTGCGTCCGGTGTTGCCTGGCCGCATTCCTGGTGCGAGGAGTAGAGGTTGGACAGAATCGACACATCCGCCGTGGTCGTGTTCAGGTCGCCACCGTAGAAAGGCGTGTATCCGTCGGACTGCAAGCCGTCCACGATGGACCGCAGCCCGTCGGCCTGCTGGGGGCGGTAGATGTTGTCGGGGTCGTCTCCGGCCTGTTGGCCGTTGACGAAGTAGGAGCCGCTGCTGAAGTGTGCGTTGCAGTAAACGGTTCCGGCGTCGGGGACGGTGGCACACAGCGCGGGACGCTGCTCCTTGTCGTAGGGGGAGGGAAGGGTGTAGCCCCGGTACCAGGTGTTGGTGTCCTTGACCGCCAGAGCGATCCCGAACGAGCCGCGGTCCGTGCTGGTTTTGCTGTCCGAACAGGTTTTCTGGGCCATCAGAAGGGAATCCGTCGACCCGTCTTCGTCGACAACCTTGTAGTACGTGGGCGCGAACCGTACGTCCCAGCCGCCACCGAGTTGGTTCTCCAGCTGCAACTCCAGCGGCTTCACCGCTTTCTCGCAGATTTCCTGGAAGAAGATCGCTTCCGGTCGGCGGATCAGGTATCCGGCCGGGGTGGCGGCTAGGTCGCTGGCGACGCTGGAAGCGACGGTGTCCGCATCGGCGTACTGAAGCTTGCACTCCGTGCTCGGGTTGTTGTTCGCGCACAGGTTCCACGAAGCCACGTCATGCCGGCCGGAGGCCGTCGCGGTCGGCGCCGACGGCGCTGACATGTCGCCCGTGCCGCCGACTTTTTCGAAGGTGAACCGTTCCCAGCTGCCGATCGACGTGGAGCGTGCGCGCAGCAGTCCCTCGTCTCCGCCGGTGTAGTTGAACTCCGCCGAGACGTAGAGCTTGTTCTCGGCGGACTTCAGCGCGTACTGGCCGTTTCCCTGCGGGATGACGTAGAACCGCTCCCAGGAACCGGTGTTGGTACCTCGGGCTCGCAGCATTCCGCTCTGCGCGCCGGTGGTGTTGATCTCCGAGGTGACGTAGAGGCCGTTTTCCTCGTTTCTCAGCGTGATCGTCGTGCCATAGCCCACGTTGTCGATGTGGTCGGTGTGCAGGGAGAAGGTCTCCCAGCTGCCCTTGGACGTCGACCGGGCCCGGAGTTTGCCGTACTGGTCGCCGGAGTCGTTCACCTCTGCGGCGACATACAGCCCATTGACCTTCAGGCCCATCGCTGGCCTGTGGATGACGGCGGGGCCGACGCCGCGAGTGCGGGCGTGGCGGGCAGCGCCACCACACCCATGAGGGCAGCCAGAACAGCCACCACAAGAAGACATATTCTTCGCATGTTCACCTGATTTCAACAGGACGTTGGCATGGGTGATCTTGACACTAAGGTCGGCCATGGCCTGCCGACAAGCGTCCCTACCGCTGCTGTGTGAGGGGCCCGGGAAGGGTCGATCCCGCGCGCTAACCGGTGATTTTGTCGGTGGACCACAGCCCCGGACCTGCCCGAGCCTCCGACGTTTACGCGCACCAGGCCATGTGACGTACCGTTTTCACGATGCGCAGTGCTCATTGCGACATCGGCGAGGCAGTCCCCCGCCCAGAGCCGTCGCAGGCGCGAGATCCAGCAGGACCTTGCCCGGGTCGTGCACCGCCCGCGGCTTGCGCCACCGCGCCATTGCCCTCGATATCGCGGTGTCGAGGCCGGACTTGCGGACCGTCTCGGTCAGCAGCACCGCCCCGGCCTGCGAGACCACCCCTCTGCCGCCGCCCTCGACGCGGACACGCGGGTACAACCCGATATGCTTGCTCACCTGGAGAGTGCTTCTTTCCGTGCAGCCAACAGGACCCTAGACAAGTCCCATCGTTGCAGGTCAGCAGCACTCTCCGCTTATTTGATCAAGGTATGGGCGAGCACGCTCATGAAAGCGCGAGGTTAGAGGTCGCGCGATAGGCGTGCAGTCATGGTCGGCGGTTCGGGCGTTCGTCCCAGCGGTGAGTCGTCCATGCCTGCCGGATCGGGCTACGCATGGTGATGATCGTGTCGGCGAGATCGAAGAATGCGTCGATGACGGTGGTACGCCGCTCGTAGCAGCGGGCGAGCCGGTAAAAGGCGTTCTGCCAGGCGTGGGTACGTTCCACGTGCCAACGTCGACTGGCCTGGATGGGCGCCTTCTCACCCTTGCGCGCGATGCGTCCGTGCAGTCCGCGTTCGCTGAGTAGCGCGCGGGTCTTGTCCGAGTCGTAGCCGGCGTCCAGGTGCACGGTGATGTCGTCGGGCAACGGCCCCAGGTCGTGCAGACGTATGCGGATAACGGCTGACCTGGCAACTCCCTGACCTGGGCCGGAGTGCGATCGGCGCCGCTGTTCCCCGTGATTCCCCATTGCTTCCCGTCGGATCGGGCATGCAGCGGGCATGGGGCCTCTTGCTCCTAAAGCTTCTCTGCACCAAGTCAGAGGTCACGGCCGCTGTCGGTGGTGCGCAGTGAGCA
The DNA here is from genome assembly GCF_036281785.1 of Streptomyces chiangmaiensis. NCBI lineage: Bacteria > Bacillati > Actinomycetota > Actinomycetes > Kitasatosporales > Streptomycetaceae > Streptomyces > Streptomyces chiangmaiensis. The sequence goes on from NZ_JAYWVC010000191.1 coordinate 6,824, forward strand.
CCGGGACGGCCATCGAGTGGACGGAGGTTACCTGGAATCCGACGATTGGGTGCGACCGCATCTCGCCGGGCTGCGACCACTGCTACGCGTTGACTTTGGCGAAGCGGCTCAAGGCGATGGGCCAGGCAAAGTACCAGCGTGACGGTGATCCGCGGACCAGCGGGCCCGGTTTCGGGGTCACGGTGCACGAGAACGCCTTGTTCGAGCCGCTGCGGTGGCGTCGGCCGCGGAAGGGTGTTCGTGAACTCCATGAGCGACATCGGCCATGCCCGTGTCCCCACGGGGTTTGCGGCCAGGACCTTCGCGACGATGGCGCTGGCGCCGCAGCACCAGTTCCAGGTACTCACCAAGAGCCCCGGCGTCTGCGTCGCCTGCTGGCATCGCAGAAGTTCGTGGACGTGGTCTGGACCGAGATGGAACGGTTGTCAGAGGACGATGCCGTTCCGCTGGCCAGGCCCGTGCGCGAGGACGTGCGCAAGCGTGTGCCGAGGCCCTCGCGAGTAACGGAAATAGCTCGCGCGGCCCTTGCTCAGGGTTGCCCCGCATTCATGCCGCTCCCTCCTGGCCTGTGAAGCTCACGTTGTCAGTCGCGGCGACTTGTTCAGCGGGTGCGGTGAGGTGCCTGGCGGTGTCCAGGGTTTCCCGAATGCGCTGGACGAGGGGGTGTCGGTCGGGGTCGTTGACCCAGCGTTCGTAGGCGACCTTGAACGCGGCGATCCCGATTTCGGCCGCGAGTGCTGCGGTAGTGGTCTCCAGACCGCGCTCACGCAGCGCGTGGGCGAGCGTGGAAGCGAGTGCGGCGAGTTTGGCCAGTTCGCGTTCCTGGAGTTCGGGGTTGGCAGAGACGACGGCGTGGCGTTGCCGTGCCAGGTCCCCGCGTTCTTCGAAGACGGGAGCGGCTTCGGTCAGGGCGTGTCGACGGCCTCGCTGCGGCCGCCGCCGCGGCCGACGGCGTCATCCACCTGGCCTTCAAGCACGACGCCATGTTCGCCGGCGACTTCGACAGCGCGGTCGCAGCGGATCTGCGCGCCATCGAGACGATCGGAAACGCGCTCGCTGGCACCGGCAAGCCTCTGGTGACCACGTCGGGAACCATGCTGCTCGCCTTCGCGGGGCTGGAAGACGCCGCCACCGAAGCGTTCGTGATCGACGCGGGGCCGCGGATCGACGCCGAGAACGCGGTGGTCGCACTCACGGAACGCGGCATCCGCTCGTCCGTCGTCCGGCTCGCTCCGACCGTGCACAGCACACTCGACCACAACGGCTTCATCCCGACCTTGATCTCCATCGCCCGGTCCAAGGGCGTCGCCGCCTACGTCGACGACGGGGACAACCGCTGGCCCGCCGTGCACACGCTCGACGCGGCACGCCTGTACCGGCTGGCGCTGGAATCCGCGCCAGCGGGGTCACGGCTGCACGCCGTCGACGACCAGGGGATCTCCTTCCGGGAGATCGCCGAGGCCATCGGCCGCGGGCTGAACGTGCCCGTGGTCAGCATCCCGGCGACGCAGGCCGACGCCCACTTCGGCTTCCTCAGCGGCCACGCCACGGCCGACAACCCGTCCTCAAGCACTCTGACCCGGGACCTCCTCGGCTGGAAGCCCGTCCAGCCCGGCCTCATCGACGACCTCGGCCAAGGCCACTACTTCGACGGACCGGCGAACACCACACGCTGAGCCCGTCTCCATTCCCATCCCACCCGGTCCCCGCTCCGCATCCGGGCGGCGCGGCCGAACCGGTCCTCACGACCCATCACACCCACGCGACCGGCTGCCGTGCGCGCCTGCGCGCCACATCGCAGCGCAAGGAGACGAACGACATGAACATAAAAGACGCACGTGAGCGGATCGATCCCGAACTCGCCGAGGCCCTGAAGGCGGTGCCGATGACGCCGGCGGGGGTGTTCGATCTCAGCGACCTGGAGGGCACGCGAGCCGACGTCCGCGCTTTCGCCGAGGCGATCGCGGCTCAGATGCCGGATGAGCCGTCCGTGTCGGTCGAACAGGTCGAGGTGCCCCGCCCGGACGGATCCACCCTCCCCGTCAGGCTGCTGCGGCCGACCGCGCAAGCCGGGCCCCTCCCGGTGCTGCTCTGGTTCCACGGCGGCGGGCAGGTCCTCGGGTACGCGGCCCAAGACGACCCCAACCTCAAGCGCCTGTGCCTGGAGGTCGGCTGTATCGCCGCCTCAGTCGACTACCGGCTCGCGCCGGAGGCTCCCGCTCCGGCAGCCTCGGAGGACGGACTGCTCGCCTACCGCTGGCTTCGCCGCCAGGCAGCCACGCTCGGCATCGACGACAGCCGCATCGCCCTGGCAGGACAAAGCGGCGGCGGGGGCATCGCCGCAGCCACCGCGCTCATGATCCGCGACCAGGGCGAGCCGGCGTCTCTCTTCCAGGCGCTGAGCTATCCGATGCTCGATGACCGCAACACAACCGCTTCGAGCCACGAGATCACCGACATCGGCATCTGGGACCGCGCGACCAACATCCTGGCCTGGACCTCGATCCTCGGAGACTGCGCGGGCACCGACGACGTGCCGCCGTACTGCGCACCCGCACGCGCGACGGAACTCACCGGGCTGCCGCCGACCTTCATGGCAGTCGCCGAACTCGACGTCTTCCGCGACGAGGACCTGAGCTATGCGACACGGCTCCAGGCGAGCGGCGTCCCCGTCGAACTGCACCTGTACCCCGGCGCCTATCACGCCTGGGACCTCTTCGCTCCTGAAGCCGCGTTGAGTGCGGCGTACTTCCACGCCTGTTTCGGATACCTGCGTCGCCAGTTCAGCGCCCGTCAGCCCTGAGCGCGCGGTTCGCGGCCCGGCCGTGGGCGCCGGCCAGCACGGACGTGGTCGGGGCGGTGCCGGGGCAGTGCGGGCATCAGTGAACACCCGTCCTGCCCAGGAGTGCGCGACTTCGCTCGCGGTGAGCCGTCCGTGCGGGGTTTCGCCGTCGGTCCACTCGTCGTCGCCAACCTGGGTGACGCCATCCTCCGCCAGCCAGTGCCGGGCATCCTCCACGGCCTCCGTGTCCATCTGGACAGTATGGCGAGCTTGGCGAGACCGGAAGAATCGGTTTGAGGCGCACGAAGCGTGGTGCTTGCATCAGTTCTTCTGGAAGTGATGCGCCAAGTCTCCCACCTCGGGGTCTTCCCTGCGGCGCCCTTGTGACCAGCGCCGACACGGTCACCGGCCGTCGTCGTCTGTCAACGTTGGTTAGCCTCGGGCGGCCCGCAGACGGCCCAACGTCGCGCCATGTAGAACTGGGCCATGGATGTCCCGGATCTCCAGCGCTTACTCGACGAGATGTTTGATCATGCCCTGATCTATCACGGCTACGCCGACTACATGCGCGACTACGAACTGATCGTGTACATGGCGGCGGATCCGAGCACCGACATTCGTCCGGCCCGCTACCGGTACCTGTTCCGCCACTGCGTGGAGGCTCGCTGCCGTACCTCGCTGGCGCCCGCAACATGGCAGGCCTCGTTGGATGACAAGCTCACAACCCACGAGAACCGCAAGGATCTCGACGGCTTCATCTGGGGCGTCAAGTGGCAGCCCCTTTATCCCGGCGCGACCATCGTTTCAAGGTCGGAGGCCGCTGCCCGGTGGGCGCAGGCCATCGGCATCGACTTCCACGAAGTGCGCATCGAGACCAACGCCCATGATCTGACTCTGGTCTTCTCTGACGTCCAGGTGAGCAAGGTGCCTCCGGGGTACGCCCCATTCACGGTGGTGGACGAGTAGCCGCCAACCGCGATGAAGGCGTGGATCAGGGCTGATGCCTGAGCGATTGCGCGTCGGCGGAATGGCACTTCCTCGATCTCGGGTGGTCCGGCGAAGGACTGCCCGGCGAGGGCGGCCGTGCGGAAGATGCGCCCAAGCATGTTCGATCTTTCGTGGTCTCCTCAAGGTCATCACGCCATGTGGCGAGATATATCGGCCCTGCCGGTGAACGAAAGCCTCCGCTGCCGGAGTGAGCCGGCCGGCCGCGTCAGCCACTGGACGGAAGGACCACGGGCGCCTGGGACAGCAGCGGCGGCGGCCCTCATCCGCCCGGACGAGACCCGGGAGGAGGAGAACGCCCCCAGCGCACCCCCTTTGAGGCAGACGTCGAACCGGGCTTGTGCAGCCGGTCGCCGGCTCCTGACCTCGGCCCTGTACCGGGGTACCGGGCCTTGCCCGGGGCCGCCGCCCCCAATGGTCCCCTTTTCAAGGTCCTGCTACGGCGCCCGGGGCGCACCGTGCTGCTCGCTGTGCGGGTCGGCGAGACCATGGGGAGGTGACCGGTACGAGCGACCGCCCCATCTCGGACTACGCGCTGCTCTCCGACTGTCAGACCGCGGCGCTGGTGAGCCTGGACGGTTCCATCGATTGGCTGTGCCTTCCGCACTTCGACTCCCGGGCGGTCTTTGCCCGGCTTTTGGGGGCTCAGGCAGGCCACTGGTCCATCCACCCCACCGGCCCGTACACCGCCAGTCGGCATTACCTCGAGCGCAGCCTGGTGCTGTGCACGCAGTTCCATACCCCCACCGCCATCGTGACCGTCACCGACGCGCTCGCAACCGGCTGGAACGAACGCGGCCACCACCTGGGCGAACACGCTCCGCATCTGCTTCTGCGGATGGTTCAGTGCGCCGACGGCCGTGCGGACATCGAGATGGAGTTCGCGCCCCGCCCCGAATACGGGCTGGTCAGGCCCCTGCTCCTGCCCGTGGAGGGCGGACTGCGCTGCCACGGCGGACCCGACACGCTGGGCCTGTGCTGCCCGCTGCCCCTGCAGATCGGCGAGACGGCCCACGCCCACACCCGCCTTGAGGCCGGCCAGCGCCTGGCCTTCGCCCTGCGGCAGGTGCCCGCCGGCAGCCACCCCGCGCTGATGCCGCAGGAGGAGATCGCCGAGCACCTGCAGGACACCGTCAACGGCTGGCACTCATGGTCCCAGATGCACCAGTCCTACCAGGGACCGTGGGAGGAACTGGTCCACCACAGCGGGCGCATCCTGCAGGGCCTGACGTTCCAGCCGACCGGCGCGATCGTCGCCGCTCCCACCACCTCTCTGCCCGAGTGCATCGGCGGCGTCCGCAACTGGGACTACCGCTTCGCCTGGGTGAGGGACGCCTCCTTCACCCTGGACGCCCTGTGGGTGGCCGCCTGTCCCGACGAGGCGGAGGCCTTCTTCCGGTGGATGGCCCAGGTCGGCGCCAGCGACACCGCCCACTGCGAGTCCCTGCAAATCATGTTCGGCATCCGCGGCGAACGCGACCTGACCGAACAGGAACTGCCCCGCCTGCCCGGCTGGCGCGGCAGCCGCCCGGTCCGCATCGGCAACGGTGCCTGGCAGCAGCGGCAGCTGGATGTCTACGGCGAACTGCTGGCAGCCGCCTACCGCCTGCGCGAGGATCTCGCCGCGCTGGATACCCCCACCAAGGACTTCCTCGCCGCCTGCGCCGACCTGGCCGCCGCCTGCTGGGACCAGCCCGACCAGGGCATCTGGGAGGTCCGCAGCGGCCCGCAGCACTTCGTCTACTCCAAGCTCATGTGCTGGGTCGCCGTCGACCGCGCCCTGGCACTTGCCGACGCCCTGGGTGCCCACGCCCGCATCCCCGCATGGATGCGGGCCCGCGACGAGATCCGCGCGGCGATCGAGGAACACGGCTGGTGCCAGAAGATCGGCGCCTACACCCAGGCCTTCGGCACCGACGTGCTGGACGCCTCCGTCCTGATGATGCCGATCGTGGGCTTCCTGCCCGCCACCGAGCCCCGCATGCGCGCCACCATCGACGCCGTTCGCGGCCGGCTCACCAGCAAGGACGGCCTCGTCTACCGCTACCTGAGCACCGACGACGGCCTGCCCGGCGAAGAAGGCACCTTCCTGCTGTGCACCTTCTGGCTGGCCCACGCCCTGGCTCTGGCCGGCGAGAGCCAAGCGGCCCGCAAGGTCTTCGAACGAGCCGCGCGCTGCGCCAACGACGTGGGACTTCTGGCCGAGGAAGTCGATCCGGCAAGCGGTGAGCTGCTCGGCAACTTCCCGCAGGCCTTCAGCCACATCGGTCTGGTCAACGCCGCCTGGGCCATCCACCAGGCCGAGACCGGTGCGGTCGAACCGCCGCTGTGCCACCGACCCGACTGAACCCCGAGCCGTCCTGTGGTGGTGTGCCCGGCCCGCCATCGCAGGCCGGGCACACCACCGGGGGCGCCATGAGAATCCGGCTAGGAGGTGGGGATGTCGTAGACGTTCTTCGGGGTCACGATGTCGGTGACCGCCATGGCGAACTTCGTGGTCAGCGACTTGCCCTCGACATTGATGTCGCTGGTGGTGTGCACCACGAGGGTGGCCTTGGCCTTGGGCAGATAGACCATTACCGTCTGGTAGCCGGGCAGCGATCCGTTGTGCCCGATCCACCCGTTGATGTCGAATATGCCCAGGCCGTAGCTCAGGCCCTCCCGGCCCGTCGGCAGCAGCTTCAGCCCTTCGGCCTGGGTCGCCCTGGACAGCAGGGTCCCCTCGGCAAGGGTGGACGCCCAGGACCGCAGATCGTGCAGGTTCGAGATCATCACCCCGGACGCGCCGCCCGGCGGAGCCCAGTTCGTCGCGTCCGTGATCGAGCCGTCGTTCGAGGCCTGGTCGGTGTACCCGTGGGCGTGGGGGGCGGGGAATTCGGCGCCCTTGGGCATGAAGGTGTGCTTCAGGTGGGCCGGCTTGATCACATGCCGGGTCAGGTAGCGGTCGAAGGGCTGCCCGGTCACCTTCTCCACCACCATCGACAAAAGGATGGTGTTGGTGTTGCTGTACTGGTACTGGCTGCCCGCGGGGAAGGCGACCGGGTGCTTGAAGGCGTAGGCCAGCAGCTCCTTGTTGGTGAACGTGCGGCTGGTGTCGGCCATAAAGACCTTGGCGAAGTCGTCGTCGTTCAGGGCGTTGAACAGACCGCTGCGCATCTGGGCGAGGTGACGCAGCGTGATGTGACGGCCGTTCGGGACGCCGCGCACGTACTTGGAGATCGGATCGTCAAGGCTCGCCTGCTTGTGGTCGACCAGACGCAGCAGCGCGGTGACCGTGAAGGTCTTGGTGACGCTGCCGATGCGCATGTTGAACCTGGGGGACATCGGTTGCTTCGTCGCCTTGTCGGCGGTGCCGAAGGCCCTGACGTAGCTGCCCTTGCCCGGCGCCCACAGGCCCACCGTCACCCCGGGCGTGCGCGTGGTCTTCAGGACGTGCTGGACGGCGCGGTCGAGCTGGGCGCGGACCTGCGGCGTCAGCGTCCGCATCGCCGGGTGCCTCGAGATGGTCCTGTGCGTCGGGGACGCATCGCCGGTGAAGGCCTGGGCCCCTGCACCGGTCGCCACCACCGTGCCGGCGGCCAGCGCCGCCCCGATCACGGCGAGCGTGCGACGTCGGGTCATGGGCCGAGTGCGGCCGCCGGTCGATGAACTGTGAGGCATGCTGCGCCCTTTCAACGTGCGGGCGGGCCCCTTGCGGCCCGCCCGGCTTCGCTTTCCATCCTGGTTTTGCCCGGCGGGCTCTTCCTCTGCCTCACGGGCGGTTTCCGCCGTCCGCCGCAGGAAGGAGACAGCGCCGCTCTCATTCCCGGCCGCCCGGGCGGGTCCTTCACGGCAAGGTGCCCCGACCCCTCCCGGCGGCGTCGACGTCGAGCCCGACGACCACGGCCTCGGGCGCTCGCGCGGCGGGCTGACCACCAAACTCCATTTGGCGGTTGAGCAGCGCCAGAAGCCACTGTCGCTGCTTGTCACTGCCGGCCACCGGCATGACGGTCCGCAGTTCCAGCCGGTCCTCGATGCCATCCGGGTGCCCCGCACCGGCCAGGGTCGACCGCGTACCCGGCCAGACAAGGTCCGGGCGGATAGGGCCTACGGATCCCGAGCGAACCGTAGCTACCTGCGAAGACGTGGCATCGGCTGCACGATCCCGGAAAAAGCCGACCAAGTCCGCAACCGTAAGAAGCTCGGTTCCCGCGGCGGTCGCCCCCGAAGTTCGACAAGACCGACTACCGAGAACGTCACGCGGTGGAGTGCGGGATCAACCGGTTGAAAAGGCACCGGGC
>NZ_JAYWVC010000192.1:0-14880 GCF_036281785.1 Streptomyces chiangmaiensis
TCCGTCGTGCAGCAGCAGCGGAGGGGGGTGCCCGCAGGTGACCAGGCGCGCGATGGGCTGCCCAGCGGGTATCTCGACCAGCAAGGTGGTGACGAAGCGCTCCATCGCGTCGTCACTGGCAAGGTCCTCGCAGTATTCGTTCATGCTGGTCTCCAGCCGGGCTGCCAGGTCCGCCAGATCGGGTGCGTCGCGCACGTTCACCCGGAACGAACTGAGCACCACGGAGGCTGCCTCGACGGCGGGGAGTCCCTTGCCGCGCACGTCACCGATGATCAGCCGCACCCCGTGCTGGCTCTTGCGCGCTTCGTAGAAGTCGCCGCCGATCCGGGCGTGCGGGGCGGCGGCCTGGTAGAGGAGTTCGATGTCGACGTGCCCGAGGTGGGGCGGTAGCGGACGTAGCAGCACCTGCTGCGCGGTATCCGCTACGGTGCGGACCTCGGCGAGGGTGCGCTCCCGGTGCTGGCGTACCCGGCTGGCGTAGGCGGCGGCGAGGGTGATGGCCGTGATCGCCAGCATCGTGAACAGGCTGGGTGTGTCGCCCAAGTCGTGATTGTAGGTGGCCGCAAGCCCGATGGCGGCGCCGAAGGCCAGCAGTCCGATGGCCAGCGTGCCGGCCAATGGCCACATGGCGGCGGCCAACGCCGGCGCTGCCCCCAACAACCGGTTGAACTGCAAGTGGGGCGTGAGGACATCCGCCACCACGGCCAGAGCGATCACCAGCAGCGGCGCAAGGCGGATCCACTCGAACGGCTGGCCCACTTGCCGAATCCGCAGGAGGTGCCGGTTGGGGCTGATCCGCTGCCGCAACGGCCGAAGGGTGATCCTCTGGGATGCCCCCTTGACCTGCACACTCATGTCTAGGCTCCTTCTATGGGAATAGCACGTACACGCGCGTGTTCGCGGAGCGAGTACAGGTCGGACTGCTCAGGGTTGGCCTGGGCAGTTGCCGCCGGACCTGGTGCGGTGGGCTCGACTTCGACGCCCGCGACGACCGGCGGCCAAAGGGCTCTTGAAGGGTGGCGGCTTTCGGGATGGGGGCTCATGTCGGAAGGTCTTGTTCAGTCCAGACGGTCTTGCCGGAAGCGGTGTAGCGAGTCCCCTGATGCTGTGTGAGCTGCGTCACGATGGACAGGCCACGGCCGCTCTCATCGCTGAGCCCCGGCTTCCGCAGGCGGGGAGCCGCGCTGCTGGTATCGGAGACCTCGCAGATGAGTGTGCGGTCGTCATTGATCAGACGGAGTTCCACCGGCCCCGTGGAGTAGCGAACGGCGTTGGTCACGAGTTCGCTGACGACCAACACGGTGGGGTAAGCCAGTTCGTTGAGCATCCATCTCGCCAACTGCCGACTGGTCCACCTGCGGGCGGCGGCGACAGCGGCGGCGTCAGGTGGCAGGCTCCGGGTCGCTACCTTCTCGGCGTCGAACGCCCGGGTGCGGGTCACCAGCACAGCCGGCTCGCGTCCGGGAGACACGCCGCAACGGACACCCTCAAGGATCTCCTGTGTATCTGGTCCGGATCGGCTCAACACCTCGTAGAGACGTTCTGCCGTCGCCTGTTCATCGGGAAGCGGGGCGTCATCACCGCCGCTGTTCAAGAGCAGGAGGGTGCCCGAGTGTATGTCGATCTCAGTGGCCTCGAAGGGCTGGCCACCCGCTCCCAGCGGTGGATGGGAGGCCAGGACGGGGGAGTTCACGGTCCCGTCCGGGTGGACGACCACGAGGTGAGCATCGCCCGCCCGGGACAGGGAGCAGCGCTCGGTGACAGGGTCGTAGACCACACACACGCAGCTGGAACCAACGTACTTCAGGCCGAAGGGGTGCCGGCATGGAGCCTCGTGTTCTCGGTCCAGGCGGCTCGCCACCTCGTCCAGGCACGAGAGTATTTCGTCGGGCGCCAAGTCCTGCAGGGCGAGCGCGAGGATCATGGCTCTCAACTGGCTCATGCCCAGCGCAATGTCGGCGCCCTCCCCTTCTGTTACGCCCACCACCAGAGCCACCCGCGCGCCGGACAGGGGGATGATGTCGAACCACTCGCCGCCGGAGCCTTCTACCGGAACGTGACTGCGGGCAGACTCAAGTGCGCTGAGGGATGGAAGCACCTCAGGAAGCAGGGCCCGTTGCAGGAGCCGGGCGCGGGCCCGCTCTTGGATGCGGCGGCGGACGAGGTCGATACACGACGCGGCATGTTCCGCGAACCTGGCGGCTGCTTGAAGGTCGCCCGCGTCGTAGGGAGCCGAGTCGGCCCGGCGATACAAGGCAACCAAGCCGAGAACAACGCCTCGCACTACAAGGGGCACCACCATGAGGGAGTGCACCCGTGCCTCCCGCATCACGCGTGCGCGCGCTGAATTGCGGGCGAGCCATGGGCTGTCGTCGTTCAGCTCGCGGATGAGGCGTGGGCGCAGATGGGCAAGAGTCTGTCGGTAGGGGCTCGTCGGCGGGATCTGGCTCACGTCACCGACCACATAGGCGGGTCGGACCCCACTGGCTCCCCGCAGAGACCGGAAGGCGGCGCGCCGAAACGGCGTGCTTCCGCAAAGGGCACCGGGTGGGGGCGCTTCGCCACGCAGGGTCAGCTCCAGCAGCTCCACGGTGACGATGTCGCCCAGCTCGGGCACTGCGGCCTCGGCGAGCTTCTCGGCAGTGCGGAACATATCCGTGCCAGTGTCGCTCGCCAAGTTCTTCACTTCTGAATGGGTGCGGACAACCACGATGATGGTCCTCTACGCAGAGGCAAACTCTGAAATTGAGCGTCGCGAGGCCGGACGGGCGCCGTGCCGCGAAACGATCAGCCGTGCTCAGCGGGGGCGCAGCGCGGGCACGCGCCCCAATAGGTCACCGCAGCCTCGTCCACCCGATAGGACTCGGGCAGCTCGGCCACAAGACACGGAGCCTCGCCGATCACGCAATCCACGTCGATGATGTCGCCACAGAGCCGACACACGAAGTGGTGATGATTGTTGTGCCGCTCGGCCTCGTACCGGGCCTGCTGGCCGGTGACCTGTGTACAGCGAACCAGGCCGACCTCCGTGAGAACGCGCAAGACGTTGTAGGTGGCCTGCAGGGACAGCCCACCTGTGGCCTCTTGTGCCCGGCCCCGGATGGCCTCGACGTCGGGGTGACCGCCCAATTCCTCGATGGCGGTGAGTACCGCCATACGCTGCACGGTCACCCGAAGCTGCGCCTCGCGCAAGCGCGCTGCGGCTCGATCCATGGGCTCGGGCGCATCTCGATCCTTGCCTGCTGTCCCGGCCCGATGGGTGCCCTGACGCACAAGACCCGAGCCGGCTCGAAACTTGGCCATCGTTTCTCTTCCGGGTGAGTTACGAGTCCGACGACCTCCAGGCGCCGGTTTCGAAGCCGCTCAAAGTCGCGAGGTCGTGATCTCGGCGGCGTCCGGCCCCGGCCACATGGGCCGTTCGGCTTGTCTCGATCCACTCTAGATACTTGAATCATTCAAGACAATAGAGACTATCCACTCTTACCTACCTTTAATTGAACTAATCCGCCGTCGTGTCACTTCGGCATCACTGTCCCCTCCCGCCCCGGGCGACCAGGACACCTCGGCTCCTTGATCCCCTCGCCGGAACCTGGCCACGGCACCGCTGCCCCTCTACAGCGGACGACAGTGCCTCTCTATAAACCGATCCCTGATCATGAAGCGCGGTCGGCAACCCCGTCCTCCAGGTCCATAACGAGATTTTTCGCCGCCTGGACCACCCAGACCGCGGACAGGTGCGCGGTCGCGCCCACGATCCGAACCCGGCGGCTGGCGTGCTCGATCACCGCGAACACGCACAGCCGCGCCCCAGTCAGGGTGACCGTCTCGAAGAAGTCGCACGCCAGCAGCGCGTCGGCCTGGGAGCAAAGGAAGTCAGCCCAGGTGCTGAAACCCCGTCCGGGCCCCGGGTCGATCCCGGCATCCTTCAAGATCTCCCAGACCGTGGAAGCAGCCATCTTGATCCCCAAAACGGGCTGCTCGCCTTGCCGCTCCGGCACCCTCACGTGGGATTTTCGCGTGCCAGGCGCAACACCAATGCCCTGATCAAGTGGATGGTCCGCGGGTCGGCCCGAACGCTTCGGCCGAGACTTGTCCGCGTGGCGACGCTCGGGCCCGGGTTCAGGCGGGCAGTCGCGGCACGCTGTCGATCAGGCGGCGGGTGTAGGGGTGCGCCGGGCGGCCGAGCACCTGGGCGGTGTCGCCCTGAGGTGGCGACCCTGCGCAACCTCGCCATCGGTCTCACCGTCAAGCCAGCTGGGCGAACATCGCTGACGCCACCGAGAAGGCTATGGCAGGTTGTGCCCGCTCCCCCTCATCAGCGAAGTCCGCCTCAGGCTGCTGGATTCGAGGCAGGCTCTCTGGCAGGATTTTTGTTACTGGCTTTTTTGTTGAGCTGTGTGTGGCGCTGATCATCTGGTGCGGTCGCTGAGCAGGGCGGTCGACACTTGGTCCGTGAGCCATTCCTCGGTCTGGTTCCAGGACCAGGCGCAGTCGGCCACGTACACCCGCCAGGACTGGTGGCCGAGGAAGAACCACAGGACGTCGGTTGCGCGGTCGTAGGTCAGGTCCTCCCTCAGAGCCCCCAGATCCGCCAGCCGCCCGGCGACGTCTGCGAGGGCCTCGCGGTAGATCGGTCGGTGCGGGCGAGGGTTTCCCGGGCGGTCTCCTCAAGTGCGGCGGCCGTGATCAGGACCCGGAGAAGGGCGAAGTGCCGTTCGTTATCGACCCGTACCCCGTGCGTGGTCACAGCCACCACCTCGCGGGGATCGATGCAAGCGCGCACGGCCGCGAGCGTCTCGTCGGAGACCGAGTCGCCCATGCCCTCGCTGATCAGATGGGCCAGGATCGAGGACTTTGCGCCTGCCGAGAATGTTATCCATGCAGCTCAGGGGCTTGTTCGGTGCTGCGGCAGGATGAGCACTCGTGTTGCTTCGTCTCGCCTACCTGACCATCACCAACGCGTTCGCCGCGCTGCGGCTGCTACCGATGAGCGATCGCGACAAGGACGCGGAGATTCTCGCCCTGCGCCACCAGATCCTGGTCCTTGAGCGGCAGCTCGGTGCGGGCCGGGTGAAGTTCGCCGCGGAAGACCGGGCCTTCCTCGCCGCTCTGCTGGTGCCGCTGCCGCGTCAGATTCTACGCCGGCTCCGGCTGCTGATCCAGCCCGACACCGTGCTGCGATGGCACCGCGACCTGATCAAGCAGCGGCACGCCCACACCTGCCGACCGAAGAGGCCAGGCCGCCCGCCCACCGTTCGCTCGATCCGCATCCTGATCTTGCGCCTGGTCCGGGAGAACCCGTCGTGGGGCTACCGCAGGGTGCACGGCGAACTCGCCACCCTCGGCATCCAGGTCGCCGCCTCCACCATCTGGGAGATCCTCAAGACCGAGGGCATCAGCCCCGCACCCGACCGGGCCGCCACGACCTGGGCCGGTTTCCTGCGCTCTCAGGCCGACGTCATCATGGCCTGCGACTTCATCGAGACCGTCACCCTGACCGGCCGGCGCCAGTACATCCTCGCGGTCATCGAGCACGCCACCCGCCGCATCCGGATCCTCGGCACCACGTCTCACCCCACCGCGCATTGGGTGAGTCAGGCCGCACGAAACCTCGTCATGGACCTCGAGGACACCGCAGCCACCGTCACATACCTGATCCGGGACCGGGACGCAAAATTCCCCGCACTCTTCGACCAGATCCTGGAAGCCGCCGGCATCCAGACCGTCCTCACCGGCGTCCGGATGCCGCGCATGAACGCCATCATGGAGCGCTGGGTCCAGACCTGCCGCCACGAACTTCTGGACCGCACGCTCATCTGGAACGAGCGCCACCTGCGCCACGCACTCCACCAGTTCGAGCAGCACCACAACACCCACCGGCCCCATCAAGCAATGAACCAGGCCGCACCACTGCGCGCTGTCCCCGAACCGATCACCGATCCCGGGCGAATCTCCCATCTGGACATACGCCGCCGAGACCGGCTCTCCGGAGTGATCCACGAGTACCGGCACGCTTCCTAATGTTGTTGTCAAACCGTAGTGGTCACTGGTGGTGTTGTGGCGTAGCACCGTCGGTCACGGATCAGGGCCCACAGAACGTTGACCCGGCGGCGGGCGAGCGCGAGCACGGCCTGGACGTGTCTCTTTCCTTCGGCGCGCTTGCGGTCATAGAACTTCCGGGAGTTGGTGTCGCAGCGGATGCTGACCAGCGCGGAGGTATAGAAAACGCGCTGCAGGCGCCGGTGGTAGGTCATCGGCCGGTGCAGGTTGCCGCTGACCTTGCCCGAGTCCTTGGGAGCGGGAGCGACCCCGGCGAAGGCCGCCAGAGCGTCCGGGGAGTCGAAGCCGTCCAGGCTGCCGCCGACGGCGGCGAGGAACTCGGCGCCAAGGACGGTGCCGATGCCCGGGATGCTTTCGACTATGTCGGCGAGTTCGTGCTCGCGAAACCGGCCCTCGATGAGCTTGTCCATCTCGGAGATTTGCTCGTTGAGGGCCATCACCTCCTCAGCCAGGGTGTGGACCAGCTTCGCGGTGATCTTCTCCCCCGGGACGGCGGTGTGCTGGCGTTCGGCTGCCTCAACTGCCGGTTCGGCCAGGGATCTCGCGTTGCGGACCTTGCGGTTGGCCAGCCACCTGGTCAGTCGTGTGACCCCGGTGCGGCGGATCGAGGCCGGGGTCTGGTAGCCCGTCAGCAACTTGAGCGGGCCGGTGTTGGTCACATCCAGGGCCCGCTCCAGAGCCGGGAACATGCTCAGCAGGGTGCCGCGCAGGCGGTTGACCACGCGGGTGCGGTCCTCGACCAGGTCGGAGCGGCGTCCGGTCAGCAGCTTCAGCTCGATGGCGGCTTCGTCGCCGGGGCGGATGGGCCGCAGGTCACGGCGCATCCTGGCCTGGTCGGCGATGACGTAGGCGTCGCGGGCGTCGGTCTTGCCCTCGCCGCGGTAGCCGTCGGCTGCCCGGTTCACCAGGCGCCCGGGGATGTAAAGGATCTCCTGGCCGTGGTTGACCAGCAGGGCCAGCAACAGCGCGGGCTCTCCGCCCGTCATGTCGATGGCCCAGGTGACCTGACGGCCGTCGGCCACGTCAAGGACGTCACCGATCAGCTTCAGCAACTCGGGCTCGTCGTTGGCCACCCGCCGCGACAGCAAAGTCTTGCCGTCGGCATCCAGCGCGAGGCCGTGGTGATGGCCCTTGCCACTGTCGATCCCCGCCCATATCCGGCTCATCGTGCTCCTGACGTGCTTGTTCGTGCTGTTCGTGCCACGGACGACCTCGCCGGCATTGCTCTACACAGCGACTTGTTCGCACTTCCTAATCGGCGGCCGAGTCGTCGTGGGACACCGGGCGGCAAAGCGTGTTCAGCCACAAGACGGCAGCCGCCTGATAGCCACGCCCAGTGTCCCTGGGCGTCCCCACCCTACGAACGGGAGGACCAACCCGACCCAAAAGGTAGAGCCGCCTGACCTGGCCGGATGTAATATTCGGCAGCCGCACCGCCGACTTCACGCACCTCATCCGAGATCGAGACGCGAAGTTCACCGATGCTTTCGATGCCGCCTTCGCCAGCGAGGCCGTTGCCATGGCCGAAAGACGAGTTCAGCGATCACATCAGCCGATAGGTCCGCGATCCTACTGTTTGCCATGAACGCTGCGCGATTCGCTTCCCCACCGCACCACGATCGACGATCAAAAGCCCGACGCCTCACCGCCTACCGTGCACGAACTCGTTTCTCACCCCAGTTTCCGGCCCACCGCCCCGACGGCGTGGCTTTGATCGTGAGCGATGTCCGCCGATCCAGGGTCTGGGCGCCAGTCGGCGGACTTGACCAAGCCCGGCTCGACCAGACACAGCTCCTGCAGAAAGCGCCCGATGTGCTCGGGCGAACGTAGGTGGTACGAATTGGCAGACTGAGTGTTGTACGCCTCGATGGCTACCTTGAGCCTTTCACTGGTGTCCGTGCCGTCACTCAGGGCCACGTAACTGCCTCGTGGCAAAGCATCGATGAGCTCGGCCACGATCCGCTCGGGCTCCTCGTCGTCGGGGACCTGGCCCATGATGCCGAGCAGGATCAGGCCGATGGGCCGGTCGAAGTCCAGCGTGCGTGCGGCCTGGGTGAGGATCTTCTGCGGATCGCGCACGTCGGCATCGAGGTAGGCGCACTTTCCCTCAGGCGTACTACGCAACAACGCGTCGGCGTGGGCGAGGACGATGGGGTCGTTGTCCACGTAGACGATCTTGCTTTCGGGTGCGATGCTCTGGGCGACCTCATGGGTGTTGTTCGCGGTGGGCAGCCCGGTACCGATGTCGAGGAACTGGTTGATCCCGGCGTCGCGCGCCAGAAACCGCACTGCTCGCACCAGGAAGCTCCGCTGCTGGCGTGCGATGGCTGCGATTTCGGGGAATGTCCGGAGGATCGCGTCGCCGGTCTCGCTGTCCACCGGGTAGTGGTCCTTGCCGCCGAGCAGGTAGTTCCAGACGCGCGCCGAGTGGGGTCGATCGGTCTGCAGTCTGCTGCTCCAGTCGCTTCGGTCAGTCATGCGGACAGCATCGCACAAGGTGACCGCCAACGTGATCAACTGCCTTGTTCGCGACCGTTGTTGTCCACCGTGTGCCGCGTGTTCGTCATCCTCGCCGACTTGCCGGTCCGCCACCTCACCGCTCCCAACGGCAAGACGGGGCACGCCTGGGCGAAGTGCACCTCCGGCCCGGAAGTGGGCGTTGGCATGGTCATCCCTGCCGTGTCGCCGTGCCCCTTCCTGGACACCACCTCTTCGGTAGTCGGTCCGGGGCGCGCCTCAAACGTCTCGCAACTCCTGCCTGGGTCCCGGCTCCTTCTTGCGGCGCACGCGGTCGGGCAGCCCCGCGACGAGGGGGCAACACCAGTGTCAGCACAGCTCCGGCCCCCGCGCCAGTTATCGCCCACCACCAGTTGGTGCCGCCCGCCTCCGGCGCAGCGACCGTCGCGGGTGCGGTTCTGACGTCCGCAGACGAGGTCGCGGGCACGTCCGACTGCCAGGGCATTGGAAGGACGCCGGAGTACCCCGTGTCCGACGTCCTGCCCATCACTCCGAGCTTCTTGAGAAGGGTGCGCAGTCGGGCGGCATCTTCGGCGCGGTGCCAGTACCCGTTGGGCGATTCAAGCACATGCGCCGCCGTGTGGATCCAGACGGCATCGGTGCCGGAACCCGGGAAGACCCGGTCGAGCCGCCAAGGCGAGATGTCGTGCGCCAGCCAGGTGACATTGATCTGCCGGGTGTCGACCAGGTCGGCCTCCGGAGGCTTGTCCCGGGTGCCGGTGTCCGGCGGGCCGAGCAGTTGCTCCAACTGTCCGTACTCCTCGTCGGAGAAGTACCGCGCGGTGGCCTCCCCACTCTCGGGCGAGGTCACGAGCACACTCGTCGGCCCTCCCGCCGCGGCCGAGGACGCGCCCCACACCAGCAGCGCGAGCATCACCGCCAACGTCCCCGTCAGCACGGCCGTCTCCCGTGCCGCGACTCTCCACTTACGCATCCGAACCTCCGGTCGGAAAAACGTCGTGCGGCCCGTACCGAAGCCGCGTGTCACTTCCGGTACACCACCCGAGCGTCCGGGGTTCCCACGCCGGTGCCCTATTTCGAGGGCGTATCGGGCTCCGGCACGACGGACCTCGCGATCTCCATGGCCCGGTTCTTGGACACCGCCCCCTCCAACCGCAGCGTCACCTGGCCGCTCCGTGTCTCATGCATCCACAGCAGCGTCGGGCCCGCTGTCCTCTCCTTGCGCGTGTAGCGCACGCCGTCCACGTCCACCAGGCAGAACCTCAGCAGATGGGGCGACCGGAACCACAGGGCGAAGTCGGACGCGTCGGTGCCTGAGGAATTCGGGTCCAGCGTTATCCACTCCGGCTGCACGCTCACCTTTTTGACGAAGCCGACGTCCAGTCGTGCCGGATACTCGTCCAGCCGGACCGTGTGCCCGTGTTCGCGCCAGCACAGGCTCACCAGGAACCTGCCGCCGGGCTCACCGGTCACCGTTGCTCCGTCCGGGGTGCCCAGCGCGTCGGGCACCAGGGGTGTGAAGCCGGTCCGGTGCCGTGCCTGCGTGAGCGACATCGACTTTCCGCAGTCGGGCACTTCGGCGCCGGGTGAGGGCCTCGCCGTCGGGTCGTACCGGACCTCGACCCCGCCGAAATCGAACCAGTCGATGACCGCCGCCCGCACCGGGGGCGTGAGGGCGAGCACCGTCAGCAGGCCGCACAGGGCCGCGGTCAGCGCACGCCACCGCGCCCGTGCCCAGTGCCGGACTGCTCGCAGCCGCTCACCGGCGCGCGGTGCCTCGGGCACGGGAACCGGCAGCCGTTCAGCGCGAATCTGCTCCAGGACCCGCTCGACCATCGCCTCGGACACGCCGGCCGCCGGCCCGTCCAGCGACCGCCCCAGCGCCCTCAACTCCTCGGAAAGCCGGGCCGCTTCCACGCGCCGACCCCGGCCACCGGCAGCCGCTTCGGCCCGGGCGTCCTGACCGTCGTAGGACTCACTCACGCTCATCACCCCCTTCCTGAGGCTGAAAGTCCGGCACGAGATGCCTCAGCTTCTGCAGGGCGCGGTTGAGTCGGGACTTCACCGTGCCGCAGCGCCAGCCCAGGGCCTGAGCCGTCTCGGATTCATTCATCTCCAGGAGATAGCGATAGGTGACGACGAGGCGGTGCTCCTCGGTCAGCTTCTCCAGAGCGGTGAGCAGATCCGCACGGCGCTCCCGCTCCAGTGTCGCCACCGCCGGATCCCCCGAGTCCGGTATCAGCGGCTCCGCCGTCACGAAGGCTGCTTCTCGGTCGGCGAGCGTGCGCTGCCGGGCCGCCGTCCGCACCATGTTTCTCGTCTCGTTGGCGACGATGGCGAGCAGCCATGGTCTGAACCGTGCGTCGCTCCTGAACCGCCCCAGAGCGCAGTACGCCTTCACAAAGGCCTGCTGTACCACGTCCTCTGCATCCGCACCGGCCCCGAGCGCAGCGGCCGCCCGCAGCGCAATGCCCGTATGGGCCCGCACCAGCTCCGCGTACGCCTCCGGCTCACCGGCACGCACGCGGGCGATCACCGCGGCTTCATCAACGATACGGTCCCCCTCCCCCGTTCCCACACACGTGGTACACCACCGAGGGCGAATCGGTTCCCCCCTGACTTCGGCCAATTTCGGACCGCACGTCGAGCGGTCCTGCGTGCGCTCGTGGTCCCAGGAACCTTGGCCCCACTCCCCCGAGTTCGACAGTTGGTGGGCATACGGGAGCACAGAATCTTCGGGTTGACCTGCGGTGATGGGCATGAAGGGGCAGCGGCGCCGTTTGCCCACGGCTCCGGAGGGCGTTTCCCCAGTTCAGGGGCTATTTGGGAGTCTTGAGGCCGCTCATCTTTCGCGGAAGTGACACTGCGGGTGCCGATAAATCATCCGTCCAGGTTGCGGCCTTGATCGCCGATCTCGGACCGTGCAGCCGCTCGCCCCACCGTCTTCGCCTGGGCAGGCCATCGACGGCATGATGATCCCTCGTGCTGCAGCGCCTGGCCTACCTCGCCGCTGCCAACACCTTCACCCTCCTGCGCCTGCTGTCCGATGAGCGACCGGGACAAAGACATCGAGATCCTTGCCCTACCGCACCAACTCCTCGTCCTGCAACGCCAGACCGGGAAGCCTGCGTTCACCATCACGGACCGCGCTGTGCTCGCCGGCCTGCTCCACCACCTCCCGAAGGACAAGCTCCGGCACCTCCTGCTGCTGATACGCCCCGACACGATCTTGCGGTGGCACCGCGACCTGCTCAAGCGACGCCACGCTGCGACCTGCGTGCCGAAACGCCACGGACGCCCACCCACGATCCGCTCGATCCGCACCCTGGTCCTGCGCCTGGCCAACGAGAACACCTCGTGGGGATATCGCCTCATCCACGGCGAGCTCGCCGCGCTCGGCATCAAGGTCGCCGCCTCGACCATCTGGGAGATCCTCAAAGAGCACAGCATCCCGCCCGCGCCCGAACGGCAGGGCACCACCTGGGCCGACTTCCTACGCAGCCAAGCCGACGCCCTGCTCGCCTGCGATCTCTTCGAGACCCGCCCCCTGACCGGGACCCGTCTGTACGTCTTCGCAGTCATCGAGCATTCAACGAGGCGTATCCGGCTCCTGGGCACACCGCGCACCCCACCGCGGAATGGCTCGTGCAGCTCGGACGCAACCTCCTCATGGACCTGGAGGACGCGGGCAGCAGGACCAGATTCTTGGTCCGGGACCGAGACTCGAAGTTCACCGTCGCCTTCGACGCGCTGCTGGCCGATGCCGGGCTGAAGGTCGTCACCACCGGCATCCGGATACCGCGGATGAACTCCCCCATGGAGCGCTGGATACAGACCTGCCGCAGGGAACTCCTGGACCGCACCCTGATCTGGAACCAGAACCACCTCCTCCACGCACTCCGCCAGTTCGAGACCTTCTACAACGGACATCGACCGCACCGAACGCTGAAGCAAGCCGCTCCTCTGCGCCCGCTACCCGAACCGATCGACCTGCCGGCGCAGATCGAACACCTCGATGTCCGCCGACGAGACCGACCCGGCGGAACCCTGCACGAATCCCGACATGCCGCTTGACCAGGCCGGATGTTTTATCGGCACCCGCAGCCCTACGCTCCTGAGGTAGCCCGTCGCGCAACTGCCATGCAAACACTCTGCCTGCATCTCACAGCTCGCACGGGCAGCGTGGACCGGCGACGTCACCGGCGTACGCGCGAGAGTGCTGTCCCGGCGTTGGACTGGCAGGCTCCAATGATCGAGTAGTCGGTATTCGTGGGCGGGACGTAGCGACGGTTACCGACTGTGATCTGCGAAAGTCTGCACTCAGCCACGATCCACCTTGCCGCCCGCACCCGCGCCGGGACGCGACCCACACTCAAATCCGGGGAGGCGGACTAATACCGCTGCGCGTACCAGGTCGGTGGCTCGCCGAACATGCTCTTGAAGTCGCGGATGAAGTGGCCCTGGTCGGCGTAGCCGAGGTCCGCCGCCAGCGCGGCCCAGTCGATCGCCCCGCCGGCGGCCATGCGTGCGGTCACCTCGTGCAGGCGGTAGCGGCGGATCACCCACTTGGGCCCGATGCCGACGTACTCCGCAAACAGCCGTTGCAGCCCCCGCATGCTCAGCCCCAGCTCGTCGGCGAGGCGTTCGACTCTGGTCACGGCCTTGTCCTTGGCGATCAGCTCGACCGCGGCCACCGCCTGGCGCACCCGGGGGTCGTCGTCCGGCAGGTGTTTCAGCAGGAACGCATCCACGGTCGGCACGTCGAGCGTCGTGGGCAGGTCCGGGCCGAACACCTCGGTCGCCGGGACGACGCGGTCGGTGATCGTCGAGACGGAGGCACCGAGGAACGGGCGGAAGCAGCCCGGCCGGAACGTGACGCCGAAGACATGGTCGCGGCCCTCGAGGACCTTGGTCTGGTAGCCGCTGCACACGCCGTTGACGTCCGCGCGGCCGCCGCCGAACGACAGGTGCACGTTCGGGTACGGCACGATCTTCTGCCGGTAGGGGTCGGCGTAGTCCCAGCGAGCCTCCCAGTAGTGCTCCACCCATGGCGCTAGCGCCGGCGACGGGCCGTGGAACGCGTGGCGCTGATAACCTGGTCCACGCACTCCGCAGCTCACGAACGTCCCGCCCCACACGGCAGAGTGTATGTCGCCTTTGTTCAATACCCCTCCGGCCCGCGCCGCCTAGTGTCGCCGCCATGTCACACATGTCCAACGCGGCCGAGGCCATGGCCGCGGTCGCCTGCACCATCACCGACGACCAGCTCGCCAACAAGACTCCGTGCACGGAGTACGACGTGCGGGCACTGGTCAACCACCTCCTGTTCTGGGGCCCGTCGCTCGCGGGCGCCGGCCGCAAGGAGTCCGTTCCGCAGCCGGCGGCCGCCGAGTCCAATGTGGACCTGGCGGCCGGCGACTGGCGCGGCCGCCTGCTCGCCCTGCTGGACGACATCACGTCGTCGTGGGCGCCGCCGAGCGCCTGGGAGGGCGAGACGAGCATGGGCACGCCGCACAAGCTGCCCGCGCCCGTCATGGGCGACATGATCGTCGGCGAGCTGGCCGTGCACGGCTGGGACCTGGCGGCCGCGACCGGGCAGCGGCTGGAACTGCCCGCCGACCTGCTGGCGCATCTGCACGACACGGTGTTCGCCGGCGTGGAGCAGGGGCGGGAGATGGGCATGTACGGACCGGAGGTCGCCGTGCCAGCCGACGCACCCACCTTGGACCGCATCCTCGGCCTGACCGGCCGTGATCCCGCCTGGACGTAGTCTCCGACTGGTGATGTCGGCCAAATCTCGCGCGAGCTGCCGAAGCGTGGTGCGGTGGCTTCGACGTCCCGGCCGACAGTCACCGAGCAAGGAGACAAGCCAAGAAGTACCTGATCACGCACTACACCTCCAGGCCGACATCGACGCGTTGGCCGGTAAGGAGACCGCGGCCAGCCCGGCGTGGACGCCCGAGAAGGTCCGCTCGATGGGCGAGTTCATGGGCAGGTGGACGGACGAACCGGTGGAGTCCGGCGAGTTCGTCGACGCCGCCGGGTTGGCCGCGCCGGAGCACTGATGTCGGTCAGTGCGTAGCCTGTCCCGCGTGAAAACCCGGGTTCGGGCCCCTGATCAGGACGTTTCGCTGCGGGACGGTGGTGGACCGGGGCATGATCGAGATCCATGCGGTGGTCATGGATCTATCTGCTGACGCGCAGGTCGCTGGAGCTGGCGGGCCTGCGGCTGCTGGGCAACACTGCCAAGGACGTCGAACTGCTGGTGCTGCGGCACCAGCTCGCTGTGCTCCAACACCAGCTCGGTAAACCGAAGTTGGAACCAGCCGACCGGGTCCTGCT
>NZ_JAYWVC010000193.1:0-14839 GCF_036281785.1 Streptomyces chiangmaiensis
TACTTCTCCCACAAGGTCGTGCACGCCTGCCGCCAGGCCGGCGCCCGCTTCTCCCTCGCCGTCGCGGTCAGGAAGAAGATCCGCCAGGCCATCGCCTCCATCCCCGAGGATGCCTGGACGCCGATCAAGTACACCAGCGCCATCTGGGACGCCGACGAGGAACGCTGGGTCTCCGACGCCGAGATCACCGAGATCGACTTCACCGCGTTCACCAGCAAGAAGAAGGCGTTCCACACCACAGCCCGCCTCATCGTGCGCCGGGTCAAACGGCTGAACCCTGCGAGCGTGCCCGAGGGTCAGGCCGAACTGTTCGCCGTCTGGCGCCACCACGCCGTTTTCACCGACAGCCCGTTCGTCCTCGCCCAGGCCGAGCCGATGCACCGTGAACACGCCCAGGTCGAGCAGGTCTTCGCCGACCTGGAGGACTCCGCGCTCGCGCACCTGCCCTCGGGGAAGTTCACCGCGAACGCCGCCTGGCTCACCCCGGCGGCCATCGCCTACAACCTGACCCGCGCGGCCGGCCACCTCGCCTCCCTCTTCCATGCCAAAGCGCGGACGGGAACGATCCGCCGCCACCTGATCAGCATCCCCGCCCGGATCGCCACCGGAGCCCGCCGCCTCACCCTCCACCTGCCCGAACACTGGCGATGGGCCGACGACTTCGCCGACCTGTGGACAGCCACCGGCCAACGCATGACCACCTGAACCCCACGCCCCACCTGACCACCCGCGACCTGGAAGACCTCGGAGATCCCGCACCGGACGGCCACCCGGCACCCCACCCTGCCCGGAACCCGAAAGATCACCCCGAACCCACCCGAATCCCAAGATCGGAATTCACGCGGTGGATCGAGGCTCAGTCCCTTGCAGTTTCACCCGCTCGTCGTTTGACAGGCCCCTGAGCGCGAAGTGGTGCCGTGCGCGTGTGACATCCACTCCTTGGAAGGGAAGCCCGCCATGTCATTGACTCGTCGGACCCTGTTGTCCTCGACGGCAGCTGCGGCAGCATCTGGCGCTGTCGTTGCCGCCGCTTCGCCGTCGTTCGCCCGTGCACCCGAACCACAGCCGGCGAGCAAGGTCCACCACCACAAGGTCCACTACCGTTTCGTGACGGTGCACGGTCGGCAGATCTTCTACCGGGAGGCGGGACCGGCCGATGCCCCCGTGCTGGCGCTGCTGCACGGCTTCCCGACCAGCTCGTACATGTACCGCGACCTCATACCCGCACTCGCCGACCGGTGCCGGATCATCGCGCCCGACTACCTCGGCTACGGCCACTCCGACGCCCCCGCTCCCGACCAGTTCACGTACACCTTCGAGTCGATGACCACGCTGATCACCGACTTCGTCGCAACGCTGGGGCTGCGGCGGTACAGCGTGTATCTGCGGGACTTCGGCGCCCCCATCGGCTTCCGGATCGCCGCCCGCCACTCCCGGCAGGTCAGCGCCATCATCTCGCAGAACGGCAACGCCTACCTCGATGGCATCAACCCCGCGGTACTGGCGAGCCTGAACGCTCCCCCGGATCCGAAGTGCTGGGCTACCAGGTCTCCTTGGAGTTCACCAAGTCGCAGTACCTCACCGGGATCCCCGACCCGTCCCTGGTGGACCCCGACAGCTGGATGCACGACCAGGAGCTCCTCGACCGGCCGGGCAACGACTTGATCCAGTTCGCCATGCTGAGGGACTTGAACAACGTTGCGCTTGCCGAATACCTCATCCATGCTGGTCAGGCCACGTGTTGGTACTCGTGGAGGGTACCGCCAAGTCGTGCTCGTCGTCGTATGTCCAGATGGGCGATCCGGTCTGGGTCCTCAATCGCAGCGGGCAGCGGGCGGGCGTTCGCAAGGCCCTGGTGCGGCCTGTGCTCGTTGTAGAACGCCTCGAACTCGCGCAAGGCATACAGGAGATGACGCTGGTCTCAGATCAACGTGTGGTCCAACAGCTCTCGCCTGCAGGCCTGCACCCACCGCTCCATGATCGAGTTCATCCGCGGCATCCGGATGCCGCTGAGCACGACCTCGATGCCCGCGTCCGAGCAGGCAGTTCGGTGCGAGGCAGGGGCGCAGGCGGTCGCGGTCGGCTCCGGTGAAGAGTTCGACGCCCTGGTGCGCAATGAGCTCTACGGCAAGGTCCGCAGGCGTTCCGGGTCCCCGGTAGGTACGTGGTTGCCCGTCGGCGGGCCAGACGAGCTCGAGCCAGGCCTGCGCGAGAACGTTCAGCGTGGTGATCGCCTCGGGCCGTGCCGGCTGTGCCGCGGTGGCCGGCGGGCGCGGATCCTCGGTCGCCGCCGCTGCCAGCTGTCGTAGCGCGTCACGCAGTGTCCCAGCGACCGGGCGCATCGTGTCCTCATCGAGCTGGTCGGCCCTGATCCCGGTGACAGTGCCGAATCGGTCGGCGACCGCGCGCAACCAGGCAGTAGCACCGGCGTCGCTGTCGAGGGCGTCGTGGGTGCGGCCGCGGTCGACGCTGACGGTGTTCATCAATTCGACTGGCAGCGGTTCCCCCAGCAGCGGCGCGCTCGTGGGCACTCCCTCGGCCGTCATGCCTCCCACCATACCACTGCACTAATGGATGGAGCCTGCTTTGTCCATTTGATAGCAGAGAACGACACGCCACACTCCTAATGATAGGGTGACGCATAATCCATTAGCAGTAGGTCGGAGTAATCAGGAGGAGACCGCAATGTCGACGCTGTCGCAGATCAACCCCACCGAGGCCACCGGCGAGGCGGCCACCCTGCTCGCCGAGCTCAAGAAGAGCATCGGCTCGGCTCCGAACATGGCGAAGGCGATGGCGAACAGCCCGGCCCTGCTCAAGGGGTGGATGGGCCTGTCAACCGCACTCGCCGGCGGAGTGCTGCCCGCCGCCGTCCGGGAACGCCTCGCACTGGCCACCGCCGGGTACAACTCCTGCACCTACTGCCTGTCCGCCCACACCTTCCTGGGCAGCGCGCCCGCCACGCAGAGTCAACCGACCCGCACGCGGCAGCCCTGCTTACCCTCTCCACCGCCATAGCCCGAGGCCGCGGCACCGTCGACGAGACCACGCTCAAGGCCGCCCGGGCCGCCGGCGTCACCGACGCCGAAATCGCCGCAGTCATCGGCAACCTCGCCCTGCGAGCGGGGGGAATTCCGCCCGTCTCCAGCGAGCACTCCACACCCGCGAAGACAGTCACTGGAGTCCGCCATGTCACAGCTTCCTCAGATCCAGTCGGCCGAGGCGACCGGCGCCGCCGAGGCCCGTACCGAGACGCGCAGGACACTCGGTGCCGTGCCCAACTCAGAAGCCGTTCGGCAAAAGCGCCGCCTTACGGCGCGCGGCGCAATGACGCGGTCACGAATCGTGCAAGCGGCTGCCGAGCTTTTTCACGTCAAGGGCGTCAATGCCGTCACCCTCGATGACGTGAGGGCGGCCAGCGGTACGAGCAAGTCGCAGCTATACCACCACTTCGCTGATAAGGACGAGCTGGTGCGTGCCGTCATTGCTTTTCAGACCGAAGCCATCCTCACGCGTGACCGCCAGTACCTGGAGCGGATGAATTCATTTCGTGCACTGCAGCGGTGGACTGACACGATCATCAATCTCAACGCGATCCAGGATGGCGCTTACGGCTGTCCGCTCGGAACGATCGCCAGTGCCCGCGCCGGAACCGACAGTGGGGCACGGGCCATGCTGGAAGCCTCTTTTGTCGAGTGGGTAGGGGTGATCGCAGCAGGTCTGCGGCGTATGAAGGAGAACGGGTCCCTGCAGGCGGATGCCGATCCTGACCGGCTGGCGGTGAGTTTGATGGCTGCCTTGCAGGGAGGTTACCTGCTCGCCCAGACAGCGCGGGATACGACGCCCATGCGCATCGCGATACAGATGGCGCTGGATCACATCAATTCCTATACGCTCGCCCCGGAGAAACAACTCTGAAGCAAGCAGTAGGCAACTTCCGATTGCAGCAGGAAACAGCTGGAGAGTTCCTTAATCGCTCACTTGGAGCGGTTCTTCTACTTCTTTGCGGATTTTTTTCTGGGCTTCCCCGGTGCTGCCCTTCCGTGATCCTTGCCTGTTTCCCGATATTGCGACGATAGCCGCGGAATGTTCTGAATCGTTGTGCCACACGCTTGAGTCGCGTCCTGTCGTCCATGAGGCACTCACTTGCTCGGGTGGGCGTGCAAGATCACACGTCCCGTTGTCGCAGATGACGGGAAGACGTGGTCGCGCACGGTATTGCCTCGAGTGATCCCGACGGCAACGGCTGTTCCGTCCAGATGACCTTGCCCGCCTTCGTATAGCGCGTTCCCCACCGGTCGGCGAGCTAGGCCCATCCTCCGCACATGACTGGTTCGGATGAACTGATGATGCGACCGGTGTCCTGGCGGGGTGTCGGTCGTTGAGCGGGGCGTGCCGATATCTCGTTCGCGTCGTTCCCGGGTCCACCGTCCTCGCATGACCGTGGAGTTCGCTCCCGTGGTGGAGAGGCGTCTGGGCGCTCTGCCTGCCTCTGCCGAGTTTCTGCGCCGGCTGGACGTGTCCGGGATCATCGACGAGCTGTGTCCCGTCCGGGACGTGGCTCACCTGACGCATGGGCAGGTCATCGAGGTGCTGGTCGCCAACCGGCTGTCGGTGCCCACCTCGATGGTGCGCGTCGGTGACTGGGCGCGGGCCTGGGCGGTGGAGGAGGTCTTCGGGGTCGATCCCGAGCTGCTCAACGACGACCGGATCGCCCGCGCGCTGGACGCGATCGCCCCGCAGCTGGAGCAGATCACCGGATCGGTCGGTGCCCAGGCGATCACCGAGTTCGGCATCGACGTCAGCCAAATCCACTGGGACATGACAAGTATCTCGTTGTACGGTGCCTACGAGGATCAGGAAGAGGGATTCCCGCAGGTCAAGTACGGTCATCCCAAGGACCGGCGGGTAGATCTGAAGCAGATCCAAACCGGCCTGGCCGTGGCCCGCGACGGCGGGATCCCCGTCTTCAACCGCGTCTACGACGGCGGTGCGGGTGAGGTGGCCCAGGTCGTGGGCGCGATGAAGTCCCTGCGCAAGATCGCCAGCCGCCGGGACTTCCTCCTCGTCGCCGACTCCAAGCTCGTCTCCTACCCGAACATCACCGCCCTGCTGGACGCCAAGGCCGACTTCGTCGCCCCGCTCCCGGCCGCCCAGGTCCCCGCAAGCGTCTACGCCGCCTTGGACCTTGAGCGCGCGCAGCTCGTCGACTACGTGAACGACCGCGACCGCGAGCGGGACACCCCTGCCGACCAGCGCGAGGTCTACCGGGTCCTGGAGGACGTCCACCACCTGGCCGGGCCGCGTAAAAGCGACCCGGTGCACACCCTGCGCCGGATCCTGGTCCACTCCACCGGCAATGCCCGCGGCCAGCAGATCGCCCGGGCCAAACGCCTGGCCAAGGCCGCCGAAGACCTGGAGAAAGTCCAGCGCGGGGCCGGCGGGCGCTACTACAACACCGCCGAGAAGATCGCCGCCCGCATCGGCGTGATCGCCAAGGCCCGCCGCGTGAAAGACTGCCTGCGCACCACCATCGGCACCGACGAGGCTGGCCGCCCCACCTTGGAATGGCACTTCGACCAGGACGTCCTTGACGCCCAAGCCGCCGCCGACGGCTGGTACGCGCTGCTGACCTCCCTCAACCCCGAGCAGGCCACCACCCAAGAGGTGTTCCTGCGCTACAAAGGCCAAGGCGTCGTCGAACGCCGCTACGGCGAGTTCAAGGGCCCCCTCGCCGTCGCACCGATCTTCCTCGAGCACAACCGCCGTATCATGGCCCTGATCACCGTGATATGCCTGGCCCTGCTGGTGTTCTGCCTGATCGAACGCCAAGTACGCCAAGCGCTGGGCCCCGAGCAGACCATGCGCGGCCTCTACCCCGACAACCGCAAGGTCCGCCCCACCGGCCGAATGATCTTCTACCACCTGGCCGACCTCACCCTCAGGCCAGGAACTGCCACCAGCTCACCCGCCATCCTCATCAGCCGAGGAGTCCAAGCACACCTGCTCGAACTCCTCGGCATCGACGAAACCAGACCCCGCTGGCTGGAGACCTAAACCCCCATGTGCGAAGCCACCGGCTAGGCGACGACGAAGAGCCCTCGCCCCCCTCGTCGGTGGTGGCCGCGTACCGCAGATGCCGAGAGGTGGTACTGGAGTCGGAGACCTCGCATATCAGGGAGCGGTCACGGAGCAGCCGCAGCTTGATCGGGCTGTTGGTGTAGCGGATGGCCTTGGTGCTCAGCTCGCTGAGGATCAACGCCGTGGTGGAGGCGACCTCGTCGAGTCCCCACTCCGAGAGCTTGCGGGCCACGGCAGCTCGCAGTCGCGCCACCGCAGCCGGATCGCAGGGTGCGGGTGCCGACAAATCATCCGCCCAGTTCACAGCCTTGATCACCAGTCTCCGGCCGTGCCCGCTGACCGCGTCAGAGCCTTGGCCAGTGCTGGGCATCGACGGCATCATGATCTGTCGTGCTGTTGCGCCTGGCCTATCTCGCCGCGACCAACACCTTTGCGCTCCTGCGCCTGCTGCCGATGAGTGACCGAGATAAAGACATCGAGATCCTGGCGCTGCGGCACCAGCTGCTTGTCCTGCAGCACCAGGTCGGCAAGCCCAGGTTTACCGATACCGACCGTGCTGTCCTCGCCGGCCTGCTCCACCACCTCCCGATGGACAAGCTGCGGCACCTCCTGTTGCTGGTCCGCCCGGACAGGATCCTTCGCTGGCACCGCAACCTGCTCAAGCGACGCCACGCTGCGACCTGCGTGCCAAAGCGTCGCGGGCGCCCGCTGACCGTCCGCTCGATCCGCGCACTGGTGCTCCGCCTGGCACGCGAGAATGCCTCGTGGGGCTACCGCAGAATCCACGGCGAGCTCGCAGCCCTCGGCATCAAGGTCGCCGCCTCAACCGTCTGGGAGATCCTCTAAGAGCGCGGGCTCCCTCCCGCACCGGAACGGCAGAGCACGACCTGGGCTGACTTCCTGCGCGCTCAGGCTGAGGCGCTTCTTGCCTGCGATCTGTTCGAGACCCGTGCCCTGACCGGGGCGCGCCTGTACCTCTTCGCGGTGATTGAGCATTCCACCCGGCGTATCCGGATCCTGGGCGCCACCGCACACCCGACGGCGCAGTGGATCGTGTAGCTCGGACGCAACCTGGTCATAGACCTGGAAGACGCCGGCAACAGGGCCAGGTCCTTGATCCGTGACCGGAACTCGAAGTTCACGGCCGCCTTCGACGCCTTGCTGGCCGACGCCAGGCTGAAGGTCGTCACCACCGGCATCCAGATGCCGCGAATGAACTTCCTCATGGAGCGCTGGATACGGACCTGCCGACGCGAACTGCTGGACCGGACCTTGATCTGGAACCAGAGCCATCTCCTGTACGCGCTCCGCGAGTTCGAGGCCTTCTACAACTGGCATCGACCGCACCGAACGCTGAAGCAAGCCGCGCCACTTCGCCCACGACCCCAACCGATCCCCGTACCAAGGCAGATCAGCCACCTTGCGGTCCATCGACGAGACCGGCTCGGAGGAACCCAGCACAAGTACCAGCACGCCACCTGAGCAGGCCGGATGATTGATCGGCACCCGCAATGCTCGACGCGAGCGCGGACTTGTCTGTGGGTGAACGACACGATCACGGCCCGACATCGTTGGCATGACTGCCGGGGGGAGCGCGTGCATCAGGCAGTGTCCCCTCCGCCACGCCGCGTCCGCCGGGCCGGTGGCGGCCGGCCGCCGGTTCAGTCGCCTTCGGCGATGTTGGCGGTCAGACGCTCCAGGAGGGACTTGGCGTCCTGGACCTCCTGAGCGGTAAGACCCACAATCCCCGCGATGGCGCCGGGGACGACACGAGCACGCTCGCGCAGTTCGGCCCCCTGCTCGGTGAGAGTGACCTGTACCGAACGCTCGTCGTTCACCTGGCGCTCGCGCCGGATCAGCCCGTGCGCCTCCAGACGCTTCAGCAGCGGCGTCAAGGTGCCGTAGTCCAACTGCAGATGCCGGCCCAGCGTCTTGATGGGCAGGGCACGGTGCTCCCACAGCACCAGCATCACCAGGTACTGGGGATACGTCAGGTTGAACTCCTCCAGCAGCGGGCGATAGCGGTTGGTGAGGGCACGCTGCGCCGCGTACAGGGCAAAGCACAACTGGTCGTCGAGGAGCAGACTCGCCTCGTCCTTCTCTTCGACGCCCGCCTTGATGTCGTTCATCACCGCTCCTTCCTCTTCCCGCTCTTCGCTTGCCGGCACTCCGCGTACCACGAGCCTACACTCACCAAGCACAAAATTTCAATGCCCGCTTTTATATCGTGCACTACTAACAAGTGGGTGATGGGACGAGGGCCTGCTCCATGCGGCTTGCGCGGCCGCACAGGAGGCGCCGACCGCTACCGGACCGCATCCCGATGGGCAGGAGCGCCGCCGGCGCCCGTCCGGCCGAAGGCGATCCTGCCGGAGCGGCGGCGAAGGTCGGGCCGAGCAAGGGGTCCACGTGGTTCTCGTGGACGCGCGGCATCACAACGTAGACGCTCGGGTACGGGGCACTCGGCTTGGCCGGAGCCAGAACACGGTCCCCCCGTCCACAGGGAGTCGTACTCCATTTCCTCCGCCGTGCGGCTGATTTTGATGATTGCTTCCGGCTGCGCATCCGGACCGAAGGTCCGAAGTGCCAGGCCTGGTCGCGTGTCATTACCCCATGAATCCCCTTGCCCTGCGAGATGTTGACTCGGTGCCCCGTACTTTCGATCGGCCCCGCCGATCGTAGAGTCCCTTGGCTCGAGTGCCGCACAGTTCTGACATGCGTCTTCCAGTACTTCACGCCAAGTTTCTCGAATTCTGGAGTCGTAGGCGTTCGATGACGGAGAGTCGCCCGCAGCCACGCATGGTGCGCCGCCGACGCCGAGGAACTCCTGCGGGCCAGCGGCATCGAGTGCGTAGGCCTGGTGAAATCCTGCCCCGGCGGTGAGTTCCCCGTAGGGGCGAAAGTGGCAGCGCTGATGGGCGGCCTCGGACGCACGATCAACGGCGGCTACGCCGAATACACCCGGGCGCCGGCATCGAATGTCGCGCTCATCGGGGCCGACTTGCCTTGGGCGGAGCTGGCCGTCATCCCGGAAACGTACGCAACAGCCTGGACGTGCCTGTTCCGCAATCTGGAGATCACCCTGGGGCACACCTTGGTGGTCCGAGGAGCGACCTCGGCCTTCGGTCAGGCAGCGATCAACCTCGCGGTGAACGCTGGTGTGCGCGTCATAGGCACCTCGCGCAATCGTGAGCGATTCGTCTTGCTGGAGGAACTCGGCGCGGAGCGAGCGGAGTTGGAGGGCCAGGACCTTTCCGAGCGGTTCTCGGAGACCAAGCAGATCGACACGGTACTCGATCTGGTGGGCAACAGCACCATCCTCGACTCCCTTGCCATGCTCCGCCGAGGTGGCCGTGCTTGCTTGGCGGGATGGCTCGGTGGGCTCGACCCGATCAGCAATTTCAATCCGCTCCTCCAGATGGCAAGCGGCGTCTACCTCACCTTCTTCGGTAGCTTTGTATTCGGAACGCCCGGTTTCCCACTGTCCGATGTGCCTCAGGACATCGCGGAGCAGGTGGCGGCGAGCCGCCCCAAGGCGAAGCCGTCGCGCGTGTTCGGTTTCGAGGACATCCGCGAAGCACACCGTGTGATGGTGGCGGGAGAGGCCAAAGGCAAGATGGTTGTCGTCCTTGAATGACCCGCCATCGGCTCCGAAGAAGTCGGCCGTCTGCGCGGCGATACGTCGTGCCGGGAGCAGGCGTGCAGGGGCCGTCGAGGGCATGAGGCGCCCGTGTCAGTGCTGCTCTCGCGCGAGTTCCTCGGGGTGGACATGTGTGTCGACCGCGCTCCACTCGGCGAGTTTGCGCAAGGCCTGCTCAGACGGTGATCCTGGCTCGACTGTGTACAGACCGAGCGTCTGGTCGGGGTCCCCCATGGGTGTGAAGGCCTCGAAGCCGAGTGTGAGATCCCCGACGAGCGGGTGGTGGTAGCGCTTGGTGCCGTACCGCGGCAGGAACACCTCGTGGTCCGCCCACCAGCGGCGGAAGTCCTCGTCCTGGGCGGACAGATCGCCGACCAGCTCTGCCAGCCGGGGGTCGCGGGGGTGGTGGCTGCCGTACAGGCGCAACATGCCCACGATTTCGCGGCCCGTCTCGGGCCAGTCGACGTAGAGGTCGCGGGCCGCGTCGTTGAGGAACATATAACGGGCCATGTTCCGCTCGCCGGGCGGAAGCGCGTCGAAATCGAGGTAGAAGGCGCGGGCCAGGCGATTGACGGCGAGGACGTCCAGGCGGTGTCCCAGAAGCAGTACGGGGACTTCCGCGATGTTCACCAGAGCGCGCAGCAGTCCGGGCCGTGCGCGCTGCGCGGCCATGGCACGCGGTTGCCGCCGGGCGGGCTTGGCCAGGGCGAACAAGTGACTGCGCTCGGTGTCACTGAGCTGCAGCGCACGGGCCACGGCCTCCAGGACGGAAGCGGAGACACTCGCGCTTCGTCCGCGTTCCAGTCGTACGTAGTAGTCGACGCTGACCCCGGCCAGCTGGGCGACCTCCTCACGCCTGAGGCCGGGAACCCGGCGCACTCCCGGATGGGGGGCAAGCCCTGCCTGCTCCGGGGTGATGCGGGCCCGGCGCGTCCTCAGGAATTCCCGTAGGTCGGTCTCGGGCGCGTGCTGACTCACGTGTATCAGGCTAGTGCGGCGACCGGAAAGGTTCACCGGCAAACCCTTCCGGCCACAGCACTAGCGCTCCCGGCGGAGCGCTTCCTTGCCGAGGCGTACCGCGAGATCGTCACCGGTGCGGCCCGTACAGCGGCGCCGGCGAGGTCACCGTCCCCCCGGCCACAGCCCCGAGCCACCGACGCCTGACGTCCCGCCGTGCCGGCTTCGGTCCGCTCCCCCGCGCGACCGTCTCGTCCCGGACGGTGCCTGGCACCGGCCCCGCCCGGCGGGCGAGGGCAACTGCCTGGGTCCGGTCGCGCGGTGTCCGACAGCGGGGGTCTGCCGTACCCCTGGCAGTCCACACCGCAGCCGCCGCCCCGTCACAGGCAGCGGCTGCGGCACCCAAGCCCCGCCGGGTGGCAGATTGACGTGTCATTCCCACTCAGCTCGGCTGCGGCGCCCGGCGAGACGCGTGAAGCGATGAGTCTCGCCGGGCGCCGGACACACGAACTGCCGTCAGCTTCACGGCGTCGAAGTCGCTTCCAGGAACACCGGGTTGGTCAGGGCGGCCATGGGACCGAACAGCAGTGCATCCCCCATGGTGTTGCCCTGGCCCGGGGAGCCGTCCGCCATCGGGTGGCGCACCTCGGCACGCACGTACGCCGCGAGGGAGGCGGTCGTCCGCCACACCACCGTGCCGGAGCCGGAAGCGTCCACCGACTCCTGGTGCATCTGGCCCTCATCGGTGATGAACCGAACCGTGCCGTGGGGGACGCCCTCGACATCGAGGCGGATGTCGACGGGCGCCTCGGCGGGGACCGTCAGCTTCTCGCCGATACCCGCGTGCTTGCCGTTGCCGGTGGCGGAGAACGTCAGCTTGACGGCGGACGATTCCGCGATCCAGTTACGGCCCGCGCGAATGCCGTCCATGATCGAGTCAGTGGCCAGGTCGTCCGCGTAGACAACGTTGTGCGGCAGGCCGATCACCTGCCCATCACGGTGCGCGTCGCTGTTGCCCATCGCGGGAAGCCAGCGCTTGCCGGTGCGGACGGCCTCACCGAGCTTCTGGTCCCAGGTGCTGACCGCGTGCTCGTCGTCGTAGGTCCACGGACCGTTCCACACCTCGGTGGCGTCGGCGTCCTCGAAGCCGAACTTCCACTGGCAGGCCACGTATGCGCAATACATGTGCGCAGGAACCACGAGGCCGCCGCTACGGCGCACCTGACGCGAGAAGCGGGCGAACGCGTCGTCGCGAGAGCGGTAGCGCCAGTCGATCCACTCACCCGCGGGAAGACCGAGGGCCAGCCAGTGCCCGTTGCGGGTGGTGACCTCCTCACCCGTGATGATCAGCAGGTCCTGCCCGGCGTACTGACCCCATACCGCGTGCGAGGACGAGGTGTTGTGCTCGGTGGAGACCATGAAGTCCAGCCCGGCGGCACGCGCGCCGGACGCGACCTCCGCCGGCAGGCGCTTGCCGTCGGAGTAGACGGTGTGCAGGTGGCAGTCTCCGCGGTACCAGTCGCGGCCGCGGCCCTTGGCCCGCTGCGGCGGGTAGTTCTTCACGAAGGCGGGTCCGGGCTCGCCGTAGGTCAGGGTCACCTCGACCCGGTAGTTCAGGCCCTGCGGCGCCACCTGGTAGGGGCCAAGGATGATGTTCCAGGTTCCGGCGTTGATCGGGCCGGGCAGGTAGCCCGGAGTGGCTTCGCTGTTGCTGATCTCGAACGAGGTGCGGAAGCCGCCGGACCAGCCACGGAAACCGCGGCTGCCGAGCGCGATGCCCCGCTCGTCGAACACACCGATGTCGCAGGAGTTGCCCGGGGTGCCCGAGGGGACGGCCGGCCTGTCGTAGGAGTACGAGACGGCGATCTTCTGCACGCCGGCGGGGATCTCCACCGGCAGGTAGACGAAGTCCGCGACGCCGGTCTCCAGGAACCCGGAGATGACACGGGTCACGTCGCCGCTGGTCGGGGACTCACCGGTGGAGCCGTCGGCCGCCTGCGCGAAGGAGACGGGGGACAGGGTCAGGGCCGCCGCGCCGGCCACCCCCATCCCCACGGTCATGAATCGCCGACGTCCCAGCCCGTTGCTCGCCTCGTCGGCAGCCAGTGCCTCGGGGTCGAGGACATCCACATGATTTTCGCAGTGTCCATCAAGACACATATTCGTCCTTAGCAATGTCGGTGATAAGTGCACGCGGAATGCACCTGAAATCCCGACCCTGATCTTGCTCTGTGGACGGCGGATGAGCTCGACATGAAGGCCCTGCGGCGGACGGGTAACGTCCTGCCTCGACGCGACGGCGGGCTGCCCTCGATACCCGCGGGTAGAACCACTGCGGCCACCCCGGCACGTGCAGGCCGAGGCTCGCGGCTGCTCGATCCAACTCCGTTGTCACCAGTGCGACAGGCTGCTCGGAAGTCAGCGTTGCAGCGTGGAGTCGTCACCGTGAGGTCGAGGCCGCTGTCATCACGAATCTCGTCCTCGCCGACGCTCGTCAGTGCCCCTCCCCCGCAGCCAACTGCACATGAACCGTCCCGTACATGGCGCCTGAGAGCCAGTACCAATGGGTCATTGGGGCAGCGACATGTGCCCGAAGGTTCGGGTCTCCGTGGGATGTCCACTCGATCATGCGCTTGCTGCTAGCTTGCTCGGTGTCTGCAGGGGGACTTCCCCCGTACCCCCTGCAGACACATCACGATCACGCCCAACTCCCTTTGGATTACCTGCGCCACGACCTTCGTCTTGCCGGCCGGGCGCAGACACGGCCGAACCTCACCTGGCCGGACGAGGTCCGGGCGCGCCTCGTCGATCCTGAGCCACTCCAGGGTTCGCCGACTCGCTCCAGCCGATCGATGAGCCGATCGACATACTCCCCTTCGGTGGAGCCGAATCAACGGACGAGCAGCGCCGGAGCCTGGCGTCCGAATCGTGCGCGTCCATGGAGGCGCACGGTCGAGCCAATCACACAGCGGCCGCCCGGCGTTGGGCGTCCGCGGCACCGCTGGTGCATGGGACAGCACGGTCGCCGTGGATCGCGGCATGCACGGTGACCATACCGCTGAGAGAGGCATCGTGTCACACGGTGTTCAGCAGCTCCTCGCCATGGCCACACTGTGTTCGGTGGGTGATCATGCACATTGTTCTCGCCTTGCGCTCTTGATCCAGGGTCGAGCCCCCCATGGACCGGTTCGCTCGGTGCGCGGAACCTGAGACCCGGCGCAACACCACAGAACGCGGAGCCTGCGCGAGAGACGCACGTCACACTCCCCGCTGTCACACTGCCGAGGCCTGTCCGGTCAGTAGGGGTGAATCAGCAACACGGCGAGAGGATCACCATGGAACCGCGTCTCAACTACTTCGGAAATTCCCTCGCAGGCAAGGTCCTGAAGCACATCAATTCGGCCAGCAAGGTGCTGGTCGACTCAACACTGCCGCACGCGACGCAGGAACTGGTGAAGATCCGCGCAAGCCAGATCAACGGCTGCGGCTTCTGCACTGATATGCACACCAAGGACGCCGCCCACGCGGGAGAGACCTCGCTGCGCCTGAACCTGATCGCGGCGTGGCGAGAGGCCACGTGCTTCACCGACGCCGAACGCGCCGCACTGGAACTGGCCGAGCAGGGCACCCGCATTGCCGACGCGGCCGGTGGTGTGACAGATGAGGCTTGGGCGAACGCCGCCAAGTACTACGACGAGGACCAGCTTGTCGCCCTGATGTCGCTGATCGCGGTCATCAACTCTTACAACCGCATCAACGTCATCAACCAGCAGCCCGCCGGTGACTACAAGCCCGGCATGTTCGGCTGACCTTCGCCGACCGCCTGATCGAACACTCCGTCCGTCTCCGCGCCCCCCGACCCAATGGCGTGGAGACGGGCGGCCGGCGCCGGCCGGTTGAGCGCAGGAGCGCAAACCGTCTTCGTGCGAACAGTCCCCCTGCCCCGCCCGCCGCACCGGCCTGGCACCGGCAATCGCGTAGACCGGCCAGGGACGACACACTCCGACGGCCGGTCTTCCTTCTCGAGAGTGAGCGGCGGTGGGAGACCACATGATGTGGTGCGCCACTGTTCGACGGGTGTTCCACGCCCGTTCGCGAACCGGAGTCGGCAGGCACCGCCACCTCCGCAGCGAGACTAGTGCTGTGGCCGGAAGGGTTTGC
>NZ_JAYWVC010000194.1:0-14717 GCF_036281785.1 Streptomyces chiangmaiensis
CGACCGCGCCCAGGGCCTGCAGCACCTTGCCGGAGGCAGCACGCGTGGCGACGCCCTTGCCCGCCTCGAAGACCGGAAGCTTCTCCTCCCAGCCCGTAGGCAGCTCACCCTTGCTCATGCGGTCGAACTCGGCGGCGCGCTCGGCGTTGCCGCCCCGCCACTCCTGGAAGGACTTCTCCCACCCGGCCCTCGCCTCACGGCCCCGCTCCAGGGCCTTGCGGGTGTGGGCCAGAACCTCGTCGGCGACCTCGAAGTTCCTGTCCGGGTCGAAGCCAAGGACACGCTTGGTGGCCGCGACCTCCTCCTCGCCCAGCGCCGAACCATGGGCGGCCTCGGTGTTCTGCGCATGCGGGGCCGGCCAGGCGATGATCGAGCGCATCGCGATAAACGACGGCCGGTCCGTGACCTTCTTCGCCTCCTGGATCGCGTCGTAGACGGCGTGCGGGTCCAGGTCCCCGTCCGGCTTGGGCGCCACGCGCTGCACGTGCCAGCCGTAGGCCTCGTACCGCTTGACCGTGTCCTCGGACACCGCCGTCTCGGTATCACCCTCGATCGAGATGTGGTTGTCGTCCCACAGGAGGACCAAATTCCCCAGCTTCTGGTGACCGGCCAGAGAGGACGCCTCCGCCGAGATGCCCTCCTGAAGGCAGCCGTCACCGGCGATGCAATAGATGAAGTGGTCGAAGGGCGAGGTGCCCTGCGCGGCCTCCGGGTCGAACAGACCACGCTCGTACCGCGCGGCCATCGCCATGCCCACCGCGTTCGCAACACCCTGGCCCAGCGGACCGGTCGTCGTCTCCACGCCCCGCGTATGCCCGTACTCAGGGTGACCGGGAGTCCTCGACCCCCACGTCCGAAACGCCTCCAGATCGTCCAGCTCCAGACCGAAACCGGCCAGGTAGAGCTGCGTGTACAGGGTCAAGGACGTGTGGCCCGCGGACAGGACGAAGCGGTCACGGCCCACCCACGCAGGATCAGCCGGGTCATGCCGCATCACCTTCTGGAAAAGGGTGTACGCGGCCGGGGCCAGGCTCATCGCCGTACCCGGATGGCCGTTACCGACGCTCTGTACGGCATCGGCCGCCAAAACCCGGGCGGTATCCACGGCCCGCTGGTCCAACTCGGTCCACTCGAGGTCTGTTGTGGTCGGCTTGGTGCTCACCCTGGGTCAGGGCTCCTCTCCACATGTCGAATGCCGGTGCGCTGGGCGCCCACCGGCCGCTGCTGAGCCTACCCCCGTAGGTACATGGGTCTTTTCGAGTCATTCCAGACTGCCGGGAGTCGCCGCTATCCGCCTCTCGACCGGGCCGATCCTCGGTCGGCAACTGAATACGAAGCCGGTCGTCCGAACGCTCAACCGAGAACGGTTCTGCTCCCGCATCGCTGTGGGCGCCGCACGCCGGGCCCTTCCCACGACGGCTCCAACACGACCCACCCCCGCGGAGGGCGGGCTGTGGGCAACGTCTAAAGTTGCGTGGGTACGCGCGAGCCTTTACCGGGAGTTCACAGCCGGTGGGTTCGCTGGGATGTCTCTGTCAGGGGTGTACGTGACGGCCGTCGATTCCCGTCCGACGGGTGGGAGCACCCCCCATGCCGTTACGGCTGTGGGGGAGCTCGGGTCGAGCAGCAGCCGGGGTCCGCGGCCGCTCGGGGCCCGTGTCAAGGCGTTCGTGGCGCTGACCAAGCCGCGGATCATCGAGCTGCTGCTGATCACCACCGTCCCGGTGATGTTCCTCGCCCAGCAGGGGGTGCCGAGCCTCCGGCTGGTGCTGCTCACCTGCGTCGGCGGCTACCTATCCGCGGGCGGCGCCAACGCCCTGAACATGTACATCGACCGTGACATCGACGCGCTGATGGAGCGCACCTCGCGGCGTCCACTGGTGATCGGCACGGTCAGCCCCCGCGAGTGCCTCACCTTCGGGATCACGCTGGCGGTGGTCTCGACACTGCTGTTCGGCTTCACCGTCAACTGGCTGTCCGCCTGGCTGTCGCTCGGAGCGCTCCTCTTCTACGTCGTCGTCTACACGATGATCCTCAAACGGCGTACCTCGCAGAACATCGTGTGGGGCGGCATCGCCGGCTGCCTCCCGGTCCTCATCGGCTGGTCGTCCGTCACGAACTCCTTGTCGTGGGCGCCGGTCATCCTGTTCCTCGTCATGTTCTTCTGGACGCCGCCGCACTACTGGCCGCTGTCGATGAAGGTGAAGGACGACTACGCGCGCGTGGGTGTGCCGATGCTGCCGGTCATCGCCTCCAACAAGGTGGTCGCCCGGCAGATCGTGATCTACAGCTGGGTGATGGTGGTGGTCTCGCTGCTGCTCACCCCGCTCGGCTACACCGGTTGGTTCTACACGGTGGTGGCCCTGGCGGCCGGCGGTTGGTGGCTGTGGGAGGCGCACGCGCTGCAGAACCGGGCGAAGGCGGAGACGACGGGCGTCAAGCTCAAGGAGATGCGGCTGTTCCACTGGAGCATCACCTATGTCTCGCTGCTGTTCGTGGCGGTGGCGGTGGACCCCTTCCTCCGCTAGTGCGGCGACCGGAAAGGTTCACCGGCAAACCTTTCCGGCCACAGCACTAGGTCCCGCGTCCGGCCGACGGGAGGTGCCCGTGGTCAAGGCCACGCGCCCCTCACGTCGCCGTTTGATCTACTCGTGGGTAGCATCCTGGCCATGGCAGACATGCAGCAGGTTGACGAGGGCACCGGCGCCAAGCAGGCCGCCAAGGCCGAGCGCAGGGCGGCCCGGCTGGCCAGGGAGATCAACGCCTTCGCCAAGGCACACGGCGGTGCCGAGGGGCAGGTGGCCTACATCGGGCAGCGCGGCGCCCGGATCGTGCTCGTCGGCGAGGACGGCGGCTGGGGCGATCTTGTCGCACCGACGTACGACATCGCCGAGAAGGCGGTGCAGCAGGCGGGCATCACCGTCCACGAGGCGTTCGACGGCGAGTTCGCAGGAAAGGTGAAGACCGGCCCGTACGAGTGGACGCGCATGGCGGGGATCCAGGTCGGCGGCAAGCGCACCGTCTGAGAGCAACACCTCACGCCCGCTTCACCCGTTAGGACCTGTGCAGGCACGGTCCAGTCGCGGGGAGTCCGGATGATCGAAACGCCGTCCCTGGTGGATCAGTACTGCCACGGCGTGCTCCGCACCGAGCTGGGTCTCGGCACTTTCGAGGCCCACTTGGCGCGAACAGAGGGCCCACCGGCGGCGGGCACCACCACCTTCGACACCCAGACGGGTTTCGCCGTACGCCGCTGGTGTCCGCCGCTGCTCGGCCTGGAACCGCACTGCCCGCCCGCCCGCTATCTTGCCCGGCGTCGCGAACTCGGCGTCCTGGAGGCGGGGCGCCGGCTGCTTCGGGGCAGCGGTATCACCACCTACCTTGTCGACACCGGGCTGCCCGGCGACCTCACCGGGCCCACCGAGATGGCCTCCGCGGGAGCCGCCGAGGCACACGAGATCGTCCGCCTGGAACTGCTCGCCGAGCAGGTGGCCGACACCTCGGGAACGGTGGAGTCGTTACTCGCCAACCTCGCCGAGTCCATCCACGGGGCCGCGGCGCACGCTGTGGCGTTCACCTCGGTGGCGGGCGTACGCCATGGTCTCGCGCTCGCGCCCGAGCCGCCCGGGCCGGGCGAGGTGCGCGGCGCCGCCGGTCGCTGGCTCGCGGGCCGCCGGGTGGGCGGCACCCTGTCGGATC
Organism: Streptomyces chiangmaiensis; assembly: GCF_036281785.1. Classification (NCBI taxonomy): domain Bacteria; kingdom Bacillati; phylum Actinomycetota; class Actinomycetes; order Kitasatosporales; family Streptomycetaceae; genus Streptomyces; species Streptomyces chiangmaiensis. Next base: position 3,700 of record NZ_JAYWVC010000194.1, read on the forward strand.
CGGTCCTGCTGCGCCATCTGCTGTGGAGTGCGGTGGCCTCCGGCCGCCCCCTCCAACTCCACGCGGGCCTCGGCGAACCGGGCCTGCGCATCGACCGCACCGACCCGGTCCTGCTCACCGACTTCGTGCGTGCGACGGCCGGGCTCGGCACGGACCTCGTGCTGCTGCACGGCTATCCGTACCACCGGCACGCGGCGCATCTGGCCGGAGTGTTTCCTCATGTGTACGCGGACCTGGGCGCGGCCCTCGTGCGCACGGGGGCCCGTGCCGCCGACGTGCTCGCCGAGATCCTGGAGCTGGCACCCTTCGGCAAGCTCCTCTTCTCCAGCGGCGCCCATGGCCTGCCCGAACTCCATGTGGTCGGCGCCCGACTGTTCCGTGAGGCGCTCTCCCGGCTGCTGGGAGGCTGGGTTGCCGACGGTGCCTGGTCCCTGGAGGACGCACAGCGGGTGGGCGGGATGATCGCCGCGGGAAACGCCTGGCGGGTGTACGGGCTGAAGTGAGCGTGCGGTCCCGGCGCCGGCGTCAGGCGGTGCTGAGGGCCGACTCCGCCGAGGGACCCGGGAGACCCGCCCTCACCTCCGGGCGTTCACGCAACGACAGCAGCACTCGGAGCACCCCGATCCACACCAGGCAGGAGCCGAACATGTGGAGCCCGACCAGGAGTTCGGGCAGGTGCGTGAAGTATTGGACATAGCCGATGGCGCCCTGGCCCAGGAGGATCAGGAACAGATCCCGGGTGCGATGCCGCGGGACGATGGGCGCATCGACCGCCTTGAGCACGAACCACAGGGCGAACGTCAGCGTCACCACGATCCAGGCGAGCACGGCGTGCAGCTTGGCGACGGTCTCCCAGTCGATCCCGATGCGCTCGACGTCGCTGGAGTCGCCCGCGTGCGGGCCCGCGCCGGTGACCACGGTGCCCACCGCGATCAGCAGGACGGAGGCGACGACCAGGAACCACACCAGTTGCTGCACGGCCCGGCCGACGAGGGGACGCGGCGCAGTGTCGCCCTCGCGGGTGCGCTGCCACATGAGTGTGGCCACCGTGATGAGCGCGGTGGAGAGCAGGAAGTGGGCGGCGACGGTGTACGGGTTGAGGCCGACGAGGACGACGATGCCGCCGAGGACCGCGTTGCTCATCACGATCCAGAACTGCGCCCAGCCGAGCCGGGTGAGGCTGCGACGCCGCGGCTTCTCCGAGCGCGCGGCGATGATCGCCCAGCCGACCGCCGCGCACAGCACGTAGGTCAGCATGCGGTTGCCGAACTCGATCACGCCGTGCATGCCCATGGCGCGGGTCGTGGTCAGCGAGTCGTCCGTGCACTGCGGCCAGGTCGGGCAGCCGAGTCCGGAGCCGGTCAGGCGTACGGCACCGCCGGTGACGACGATGACCACCGACATGACGAGCGCGGCGAGCGCCGCCCGCTGCACCGTCCGGGGATTCGGGGTCCAGCGTGCGGCGATGAAGGCGAGCGGGTTGCGCACGGCCGCTACGGCATCGGCGCGGGTCACGTTTGGCACGCCCCTCATCGTAGGGGGCCGCTTGTGCACGGTTTCACGAGGGGTCGCCCCCCGAAGGTCCCCCGAGGAGCCGGGCCACGCGAAGGGATCACTCCCAGCGAAAGAACGCCCCGGCCGCGGCCAGCCCCACGACCGCCCACCCGGCCAGGATGCCGAGGTCTGCGACGGGTACGCCCGCCCCGTGCTGGAGTACGTCCCGCAGGCCGTCCGACAGGGCGGAGATGGGCAGCAGGGCGAGGACGTCCTGGGCGCCGGCGGGGAACTTGTCCAGCGGCACGATCACACCGCCGCCCACCAGCAGCAGCAGGAAGACCAGGTTGGCGGCGGCCAGGGTCGCCTCGGCCTTCAAGGTGCCCGCCATGAGCAGGCCGAGCCCGGAGAAGGCCGCCGTGCCCAGGACCAGCAGAAGCAGCACGGAGAGCGGGTCGCCGTGCGGGGACCAGCCGAGTGCATAGGCGATCACCGTCAGCAGGATCACCTGGAGGACCTCGGTGACCAGGACGGAGGCCGTCTTGGCGGTCATCAGCCCCCAGCGGGGCAGCGGCGAGGAGGCGAGTCGCTTCAGCACGCCGTAACGGCGCTCGAATCCGGTCGCGATGGCCTGGCCCGTGAACGCGGTCGACATCACGGCGAGCGCCAGGATGCCCGGCGTGAGGAAGTCGACGGCCTTGCCGGCACCGGTGTCCACGATGTCGACGGAGCCGAAGAGGAGCAGCAGCAGCGTCGGGATGACGACCGTCAGCAGGAGCTGCTCGCCGTTGCGGAGCAGCATCCTCGTCTCGAGCGCGGCCTGCGCCGCGATCATGCGGGAAAGGGGGGCGGCGCCGGGCTTCGGCGCGTAGGTGCCGATGGTGGTCACGAACGCAGCTCCTTGCCGGTCAGCTCGAGAAAGACGTCCTCGAGGGTGTGCCGTTCGACGGAGATCCGATCCGGCATCACTCCGTGCTGGGCGCACCAGGAGGTGACCGTCGCGAGCAGTTGCGGGTTGACCTTGCCGACCACGCGGTAGACGCCCGGCGTCAGTTCACCCGCCGTGGAGTCCGCCGGAAGCGCCTTGAGCAGGGACCCCACGTCCAGACCCGGGCGGCCCGTGAAGCGCAGCGTGTTCTCGGCGCCGCCACGGCACAACTCATCCGGGGAGCCCTGCGCGACGACCCGGCCCGCGTCGATGATCGCCACATCATCGGCGAGCTGTTCGGCCTCGTCCATGTGGTGCGTCGTCAGGATCACGGACACGCCGTCGGCGCGCAGATCGCGGACGAGGTCCCAGGTGGCACGGCGGGCCTGCGGGTCGAGGCCGGCGGTCGGCTCGTCCAGGAAGACCAGCTCGGGGCGGCCCACGACGGCCATGGCGAGCGCCAGCCGCTGCTGCTGCCCGCCCGACAGACGCCGGTAGGCGGTACGTCCGCAGCCGGCGAGCCCCAGCCGTTCGATGAGCTCGTCCACGTCCAGCGGGTGTGAGTGCAGCTTGGCGACATGACGGAGCATTTCGTCGGCGCGGGCGGCCGAGTAGACGCCGCCCGACTGGAGCATCACACCTATACGGGGGCGTAGCGCGGAGGCTTCACCGACCGGGTCCAGGCCCAGGACACGCACCGTGCCGGTGTCCGGCTTCCGGTACCCCTCGCAGGTCTCGATCGTGGTGGTCTTGCCCGCCCCGTTCGGGCCGAGAACGGCGGTGACGCCCGCCCCGGCCACGAGGTCGAGGCCGTCCACCGCCGTCTTCGCGCCGTACCGCTTCACCAGGGACCGCACCTGGACGACCGGCTCACTTCGCATGGGTCCAGAGTCTAGGTAGCCGCACCGGGCGTCCGACGAGGGGGTCGGAAAACTACTCCGCGCCCGGCCGGTGCAACGCCAGCCACCGCTCCGCGTACGCCACCGCGTCCGCCACGGGGAACAGCCGTACGCCGGCCGCGCCCACTCCTCCCCGTATCACCGGCCGGTCCCGCTCGAAGTCGTGGCCCAGTTCGTCGAACCGGTCCGAGGTGATCGAGACCTCCGTCACCACCTCCCAGCCGTTCGGCCCCGGCCGGCCCACACGGACCGGGCGAGAGGGGATCCGGTACTCGGCCAGATGGAAGCTGGTGCACGTCTCATAGCCCGTGCCGAGCAGCAGCACCCGGGCACCGAGCGCCTCCAGCCGGGCCAGCGGGCTGCGCTCGCCGAGCCGGCAGCCGGGGTCGTGCCGGTCGACGATCTCCGCCGCGCGTGGACCGAGCGCCGCGAAGGACGTCTGCGGGTGCGCGCTGCGCAGAGCGCCGGGCCAGGTGCGGACGGTCTCCGGTATCACGCCGACCCCGAGCGTGGGGGTGACCAGCGGATCGTAGGCGGGCATGGCGGCCCGGATCGTCTCCCACCACTCCTCGGGCACGGGCGGATTGCTCCACACCGCGGGATCCGAGAGGCCGCCGGTCTGAGCGGGGACCACCAGGGTGCCGTCGGGACCGAGCGCGTCACGGAGCCCCTGGACGACCGTGACGGCCCCTCCGCACACCCAGCCGAGCGCGCTGAGAGAGGAGTGCACAAGGAGCGTCTCGCCGGGCTCCACGCCGAGGCTGCGCAGTTGTGCGGCGATGGTGTCCCGAGTGACAAGAGGGCCGGTGGGAGGGGGTACGGGCATGGTCCGGCAGTTTTCCCGACCGACTGGGTGTGCGCCACCGATTTGATCGATCAAAGATCGTTTCCGCAGGTCGGCTTAGGTGAACCTAAGTGATGCACCGCACCGCGGGGGCGCCCGGACGACGCTTGTCAGTCTCCGAGGAATTACGCAACAATGGCGTTGTGAAAAACGTCGGCGAGGCTCGGGCGACCCCCACGGGGGCCCCTCAGGAGGAGCTCACGACCGGGGAGCGCTCCACGCGCAACCGGGTCGCGCGATCCATCCTGGACCATGGCCCGTCGACCGTCGCGGAGCTCGCCGGCAGGCTGGGGCTCACCCAGGCGGCCGTACGACGGCATCTGGACGTACTGGCCGCCGACGACGTCGTGGCAGCCCGTGAGCAGCGTGTGTACGGGGCACGTACGCGCGGTCGCCCCGCGAAGGTCTTCGCGCTCACCGACTGCGGCCGCGACGCCTTCGACCAGTCCTACGACAAACTGGCCGCGGACGCCCTGCGCTGGATCCAGCAGCGGTACGGCGGGGACGAGGCCGTCGTGGCCTTCGCCCGCGCCCGGCTCGCCGAGCAGGCCGCTGCCTACCGCGCGGCGATCGAGGCCGCCGGTCCCGAGCAGCGCACCGAAGCCCTGGCCAGGGCCTTGAGTGCGGACGGGTACGCTGCCACGGCGCGCAGCGCACCGGTCGGCGAACAGCTCTGCCAGCACCACTGCCCGGTCGCCCATGTCGCGGAGCAGTTCCCGCAGCTGTGCGAGGTCGAGACGGAGGTCTTCTCCCAGCTGCTCGGCACCCACGTCCAGCGACTGGCGACGATCGCGCACGGCGACGGCGTCTGTACGACGTTCATCCCCAAGGCGTCCCAAGCTAAGAATTCCGAGACCACCCACAACGCATCTGCCAGCACGGCCGGGAGGAACCCCGCATGACTCTCCCCACGGAGACTGCCCACCCCGAACTCGAGGGTCTGGGCAAGTACGAATACGGCTGGGCCGACTCCGACGAGGCCGGTGCCGCGGCGAAGCGAGGTCTGAACGAAGAGGTCGTCCGTGACATCTCCGGCAAGAAGTCCGAGCCGGAGTGGATGACCAAGCTGCGCCTCAAGGGCCTGCGGCTCTTCGAGAAGAAGCCCATGCCGAACTGGGGCTCGGACCTGTCGGGCATCGACTTCGACAACATCAAGTACTTCGTGCGCTCCACGGAGAAGCAGGCGGAGTCCTGGGAGGACCTGCCCGAGGACATCAAGAACACGTACGACAAGCTCGGCATCCCCGAGGCGGAGAAGCAGCGCCTCGTGGCCGGTGTCGCGGCCCAGTACGAGTCGGAGGTCGTCTACCACCAGATCCGTGAGGACCTGGAGGAGCAGGGCGTCATCTTCCTCGACACCGACACCGCGCTGAAGGAGCACCCGGAGCTCTTCAAGGAGTACTTCGGCACCGTCATCCCGGCAGGTGACAACAAGTTCGCCGCGCTGAACACCGCCGTGTGGTCGGGCGGGTCCTTCATCTACGTGCCGCCGGGCGTGCACGTGGAGATCCCGCTCCAGGCCTACTTCCGCATCAACACGGAGAACATGGGCCAGTTCGAGCGGACCCTGATCATCGTCGACGAGGGTGCCTACGTGCACTACGTCGAGGGGTGCACGGCCCCGATCTACAAGTCGGACTCGCTGCATTCCGCGGTCGTCGAGATCATCGTCAAGAAGAACGCCCGCTGCCGCTACACGACCATCCAGAACTGGTCGAACAACGTCTACAACCTGGTCACCAAGCGCGCCGTGGCCTACGAGGGCGCGACCATGGAGTGGATCGACGGCAACATCGGCTCCAAGGTGACGATGAAGTACCCGGCCGTCTACCTGATGGGCGAGCACGCCAAGGGCGAGACCCTGTCCATCGCCTTCGCGGGCGAGGGCCAGCACCAGGACGCCGGATCCAAGATGGTCCACATGGCGCCGAACACCTCGTCCAACATCGTCTCCAAGTCGGTGGCCCGCGGCGGTGGCCGTACCTCGTACCGCGGCCTGGTCGAGATCGGAGAGGGCGCCGCGGGCTCCAAGTCCAACGTGCTCTGCGACGCGCTGCTCGTGGACACCATCTCCCGCTCGGACACCTACCCCTACGTGGACGTCCGCGAGGACGACGTGTCCATGGGCCATGAGGCGACCGTCTCCAAGGTCTCCGAGGACCAGCTCTTCTACCTGATGAGCCGCGGGCTCTCCGAGTTCGAGGCGATGGCGATGATCGTGCGCGGCTTCGTCGAGCCGATCGCCAAGGAGCTGCCGATGGAGTACGCACTGGAGCTCAACCGGCTGATCGAGCTGCAGATGGAAGGCGCGGTCGGCTGACCCGCCCCCTTCGAGCAGCGCCGGCCCGCCCGTACGGGGCGGGCCGAGGATCACAACCGACGTAGGAAGAGAGCACAACGACAGCCATGGCTGAGGCCCAGAACTCCCCCACTCTCGGCTCCGCTCGAGCGGGGGGTCCCCCGCCGGTGGGCTCGACGACCGCCGGCACGATCGCGGTGGCCGCCGAGTCGACCGTCGCCACGCGCATGAGCGCGCCGCCGTCCTTCGACGTGGCCGAATTCCCGGTCCCGCACGGCCGTGAGGAGGAGTGGCGGTTCACGCCGCTGGAGCGGTTGCGCGGGCTGCACGACGGCACCGCCGTCGCGAACGGCGGCGGCGTGAAGGTCACCGTCGAGGCACCCGAGGGCGTGACGGTCGAGTCCGTCGGCCGCGACGACGCGCGGCTCGGCAAGGCGGGTACCCCGGTGGACCGCGTCGCCGCCCAGGCGTACTCGGCGTTCGAGCAGGCCGGAGTGGTGACCGTCGCCAAGGAGACGGTGCTCACCGAGCCGATCCGGATCGCCGTGCATGGTGAGGGCGGGGTCGCCTTCGGCCACCAGGTGATCGAGCTCGGTGCCTTCGCCGAGGCCGTCGTCGTCATCGACCACACCGGTGACGCGGTGCTCGCCGCCAACGTCGACTACGTCCTGGGCGACGGCGCCAAGCTGACCGTCGTCTCCGTCCAGGACTGGGACGACAGGTCGGTGCACGTCGCCCAGCACAACGCGCTGGTCGGCCGCGACGCCTCCTTCAAGTCCGTCGTCGTGACCTTCGGCGGCGACGTCGTACGCCTGCACCCGCGCGTGACGTACGCCGGCACCGGCGGCGAGGCCGAGCTGTTCGGGCTCTACTTCACCGACACGGGCCAGCACCAGGAGCACCGGCTCTTCGTCGACCACAACACCCCGCACTGCAAGTCGAACGTCGTCTACAAGGGCGCGCTCCAGGGTGACGACGCGCACGCCGTGTGGATCGGTGACGTGCTCATCGAGGCCAAGGCCGAGGGCACGGACACCTACGAGATGAACCGCAACCTGGTCCTCACGGACGGCGCCCGCGTCGACTCGGTCCCCAACCTGGAGATCGAGACCGGCGAGATCGTCGGTGCCGGCCATGCCTCCGCCACCGGCCGCTTCGACGACGAGCAGCTCTTCTACCTGATGGCCCGCGGTATCCCCGAGCACGAGGCCCGCCGCCTCGTCGTCCGCGGCTTCTTCGCCGAGCTGGTCCAGCAGATCGGCGTCGGCGACATCGAGGAGCGTCTGATCGCCAAGATCGAAGAGGAGCTGGAGGCGTCGGTCGCATGACCCTGTTCGTACGCGTCTGTGGGCTGAGCGAGCTGGAGGAGGACACCCCGAAGAGGGTGGAACTCGACGGCACGCCGATCTCGGTCGTCAGGACCGAGGGCGAGGTTTTCGCGATCAACGACATCTGCTCCCACGCCAACGTGTCGCTCGCCGAGGGCGAGGTCGACGACTGCCATATCGAGTGCTGGCTGCACGGCTCGCGCTTCGATCTTCGTTCCGGAAAGCCCGACGCCCTTCCCGCGACGCGCCCCGTCCCCGTATACCCCGTAAAGATCGAAGGGGACGACGTGCTCGTCTCCCTCACCCAGGAGTCCTGAGGCACCCATGGCAACGCTTGAAATCCGAGACCTGCACGTCACCGTCGAGGCCGACAACGCCACGAAGGAGATCCTCAAGGGCGTCGACCTCACCGTGAAGCAGGGCGAGACGCACGCCATCATGGGCCCCAACGGCTCGGGCAAGTCGACCCTCGCCTACTCGCTCGCAGGCCACCCGAAGTACACGATCACCGGCGGCACCGTGCTGCTCGACGGCGAGGACGTCCTGGAGATGTCCGTCGACGAGCGCGCCCGCGCGGGCCTGTTCCTGGCGATGCAGTACCCGGTCGAGGTCCCCGGCGTCTCCGTCTCCAACTTCCTGCGCACCTCCGCCACCGCGATCCGCGGCGAGGCCCCCAAGCTGCGCACCTGGGTGAAGGAGGTCAAGGAGACCATGGAGCATCTCCACATGGACCCCTCCTTCGCCGAGCGCAATGTGAACGAGGGCTTCTCCGGCGGTGAGAAGAAGCGCCACGAGATCCTCCAGCTGGAGCTGCTCAAGCCCAGGATCGCGATCCTCGACGAGACGGACTCCGGCCTCGACGTCGACGCGCTGCGCATCGTCTCCGAGGGCGTCAACCGCGTCCGTGAGACCGGCGAGGTCGGCACCCTGCTGATCACGCACTACACGCGCATCCTGCGCTACATCAAGCCCGACCACGTCCACGTGTTCGCCGGCGGCCGCATCGTCGAGTCCGGCGGTCCCGAGCTCGCGGACAAGCTGGAGGAAGAGGGCTACGAGGCATACGTGAAGGGTGGCGTATCCGCGTGACACAGCTGCCAGGCCTCCTCGACACCGAGGCGATCCGCAAGGACTTCCCCGTCCTGGACCGGCTGGTCCACGACGGCAAGAAGCTCGTGTACCTGGACAACGCCGCGACCTCGCAGAAGCCGCGCCAGGTGCTCGACGTCCTCGCCGAGTACTACGAGCGCTACAACGCCAACGTCCACCGCGGTGTGCATGTGCTCGCCGAGGAGGCCACGGCGCTGTACGAGGGCGCGCGTGACAAGGTCGCCGCGTTCATCAACGCACCGAGCCGCGACGAGGTGATCTTCACCAAGAACGCCTCCGAATCGCTCAACCTCGTGGCGAACATGCTCGGCTGGGCCGACGAGCCCTACCGGGTGGACCACGAGACCGAGATCGTCATCACGGAGATGGAACACCACTCCAACATCGTGCCGTGGCAGCTGCTGGCGCAGCGCACGGGTGCGAAGCTGAAGTGGTTCGGCCTCACCGACGACGGCCGCCTCGACTTGTCCAACATCAACGAGATCATCACGGAGAAGACGAAGATCGTCTCCTTCGTGCTGGTGTCCAACATCCTGGGCACGGTCAACCCGGTCGACGCGATAGTCCGGCGCGCCCAGGAGGTCGGCGCCCTGGTCTGCATCGACGCCTCCCAGGCCGCGCCGCACATGCCGCTGGACGTCCAGGCCCTGCAGGCCGACTTCGTGGCCTTCACGGGCCACAAGATGTGCGGTCCGACGGGTATCGGCGTGCTGTGGGGCCGCCAGGAGCTCCTGGAGGACCTGCCTCCGTTCCTGGGCGGCGGCGAGATGATCGAGACCGTGTCCATGCACTCGTCGACGTACGCTCCGGCCCCGCACAAGTTCGAGGCGGGTACGCCGCCGATCGCGCAGGCGGTCGGTCTCGGCGCGGCGATCGACTATCTGAACTCGATCGGGATGGACAAGATCCTCGCCCATGAGCACGCGCTCACGGAGTACGCGGTGCAGCGGTTGAGCGAGGTCCCCGACCTTAAGATCATCGGCCCGACGACGGCCGAGGACCGGGGCGCGGCGATCTCCTTCACGCTCGGTGACATCCACCCGCACGACGTGGGCCAGGTCCTCGACGAGCAGGGCATCGCGGTCCGGGTCGGCCACCACTGCGCCCGCCCCGTCTGCCTGCGGTACGGAATTCCTGCGACCACGCGAGCGTCGTTCTATCTGTACTCCACGCCGGCCGAGATCGACGCACTGGTCGAGGGGCTGGAGCACGTACGGAACTTCTTCGGCTGAAGGGCGTGCTGAAACCGTGAAGCTGGATTCGATGTACCAGGAAGTCATCCTGGACCACTACAAGAACCCGCACGGGCGTGGTCTGAGGGATGGCGACGCCGAGGTGCACCACGTCAATCCGACCTGCGGCGACGAGATCACGCTGCGTGTGAAGTACGACGGCACGACGATCAAGGACGTCTCGTACGAGGGCCAGGGCTGCTCCATCAGCCAGGCCTCGGCCTCCGTACTGAACGAACTGCTCGTCGGCAAGGAACTGGCCGACGCGCAGAAGATCCAGGAGGCCTTCCTGGAGCTGATGCAGTCCAAGGGCCGGATCGAACCCGACGACGCGATGGAGGAGGTGCTGGAGGACGCGGTCGCGTTCGCCGGCGTCTCCAAGTACCCGGCGCGGGTGAAGTGCGCCCTCCTGAGCTGGATGGCGTGGAAGGACGCGACGGCCCAGGCGCTGGGCGGAGCCGACGCCGAAAGGAAGACGGCATGAGCGACACCGTGGAGATGAAGCCGGTCTCGGAGGAGGAGCTCCGCGAGGCCCTGATGGACGTCGTCGACCCCGAGCTGGGCATCGACGTCGTCAACCTCGGCCTGATCTACGGCATCCACATCGACGACTCGGCGAACATCGCCACCGTGGACATGACCCTGACCTCGGCGGCCTGTCCGCTGACGGACGTCATCGAGGACCAGGCCAAGTCCGCCACGGACGGTCTCGTCAGCGAGCTGCGGATCAACTGGGTCTGGATGCCGCCGTGGGGCCCCGACAAAATCACGGACGACGGCCGCGAGCAGCTTCGGGCGCTCGGGTTCAACGTCTGAGATCCACAGTCCACCGGCCTTTTCGGCGGAGGAGTGAACGGCGACGCCCGTCGGGCGTCGCCGTTCCG
>NZ_JAYWVC010000195.1:0-14320 GCF_036281785.1 Streptomyces chiangmaiensis
TGTCCCGGTAACGAGCTATCGGCTGGTGGTCGTGTAGGGCGCGGCAAGCCCTTCGAGGACGCGCCGCTGTGGGCAGCCGTTGATGATTGGTCCCATGGATGCTGTCGTTCAGCGGGTACACACGTCGTGGACGAAGAAGTCGCGCGGGCGGCCCTGAAGCTGCTCGCAGAAACGCCGCCGCAACGGCCTTCTCGCTGCCTCCGGGCTTGAGTTCTGCCCTCCACGAGGTCGCCATGCGGGAGTCCGATTCCTTCGAGCCTCGTATGCAAGTGCGGGATCTGTCGGCACCCGGGACGATCCTTCGCGAGGTCGATGGGCTGCTGCGCGTGGACCCACCAGAGGTGAGCATGTTTGCCATGCCGCGACGCGATCGGCGCCCGCCTGCCGTTCGTCTGGCTCCTGGCCAGTGGCTGCAATGGCAGATCAACTACCGGCTCGTCGGCAGTTGTGGCGGGGCCTGGTCCTATCGGCTGGAGACGTTCAACATCCTTTATGGCTTCGCGGTGCCCGACGTGTTCCTGGGTGTGCCGGCACGCCGGGTGGACGAGCGGCGGTTTCTGCGCTGAACTCCGCGCACTGAAACTCTCGTTGCCCCACGGACGGCCCGGGATGAGAGCCGAGCCGTCTCCTGGTGACGGTGACCTTCTGATCCGTGGCTCTACAGAGATCGGTCATTGAAGGTCATACAGGCTGCCGGTAGGCCCATGAGGGCCGGCGTAGGCGTTGCCGCTTGCTGGTGTTGATGTATTTCGCTGCTGTATTGCAACGGCAACAAGGTGTGGTTCCGGCATGCCAAGGCGGGCGAGCTGCGCGAACGGTTCGACACGCTGCACCTGATCGAGGACGACGAGGTCACGGCGACCGTGCCGACGCACCGCGGCGAGGGCCGGACGTTCCTGTGACGGCCGGGCGGCGCCACGGTCAGGCGCTGATGCCGCTGCCGCCGCCGTCGAGGCGCTCGATGCCATCAGTGATCCACTGCATGTCCGTCACGGACGGGCCTTTGCTGTTGTCGTCGAAGCCGAAGCCGAGCAGCAGATAGCGGCCCTGGACCCGCGGCGAGAGAAACACCACCGCTTCCACGACGGCGCGGGCCCCCTTGCCCGTGCTGACCTTCCAGCGGATGAAGTACCCCTTCCGGCCCGCGACCGTCACAGCCCCCTCGGCGGTCCGGCGATGTCCGGTGATGCCGCCGTAGTCCTTCACGCCGCTCGTGTTGGTACCGTACGTGCTCTGCGCGACCTCACCGATCTCGGCCTGTGCCAGCTCCTTGAGGGTCAGGTCGCCAGGATGGGCGATGACCCGCGTGTACGCCCCGCCGGGCAGGCAGTAGTCGGCGGGCACCGCCGGGCAGTGGTACACGGTGCCGTACCCGAGGCCCGCGCCGGTCTTGGTGGAAGTGCCCCGCCAGCCGCGCAGCACGGGGACGCGAAGGCCGTTGACCGTGTCGTCGACGTGTCCGGTGACGGCCGGGCGCCGCCCCGGGGGTCGGCTCCCGCCACTGTGGCGGTCCTCGCCCGCGGATCCGGAAGGGCTCGGCTGGGCGCGGTGCGACGCCGACGGGCTCGGCGCGTGCCGGTCAGGGGAGGCAGATCCGTGGGCCGACGGTGCCTTGCCGCCGCCGTCGCCGCCAGTCTGCACCACCGCCGCCGTGACACCCCCGGCGACCAGCACGAGGGCTCCGGCTATGAGGCCCACGACCAAGCCGCGGCGCCGCTTGCCCCCGCCGGGCGGCTGCGGCGGCTGCGGCGCCTGCACATGCTCGGTCCAGGCCGTACCGTCCCACCACCGATACCCGGCCGGGCCGCCGCCCTCATGCCACGGGTCCGGGTACCACCCAGAGGTCGCCATGTCCACGGCGGCACCCTACCCTCACGCGCTGACGGCGCGGCCACCGAGGTTGACCGTCCCGCCCGCCTCACAGCGGTGTCACGTACGCGCCCGAGATCCCGCCGTCCACCAGGAAGTCGGTGCCGTTCACGAAGGAGGAGTCGTCGCCGGCGAGGAACGCGACCGCCGCCGCGATCTCCTCGGCCTCCGCGAACCGGCCGACCGGGATGCACACCCTCCGACACTTCTGGCCGGTCCTTCGAGGCGCCGGGGATCAACACGGGCATCGACCGGGCGGAGTCCCGCGACCGTCGTCCACAGGATGTGGACGACGGTCAGGAGGTCCGGATCCCATGCCCAGGCCCGGGCCCCGTGCCGCTCAGTCGCGCGTCGGCTGCTGCTTGTTGCGGAGCAGGAGGAGCGTCGCGCCGCCGATCACGACCAGGGCGATGGCCGTGCCGGCGATGAACGGCGTCACGTTCGAAGTGCCCGTCTCGGCGAGGTTGGTGTCCGTGGCCGCCGTGCCGCCCACGGTCGCCGGACTGGGCCCGCTGACCGTCTGGGCCCTCAGGCCTCCCGTGCTGCTCTCGGTCCTGCAGTCGAGGACACCCTTGAACCACTTCTCGTAGCCGTCCGACCCCTTGATCGTGAAGTCGTACGCCTGGTCCTCCTGCAACGGGATCGTCACGATCTGTGTCCTGCCCGCCGGGATGGTGTGGGAGAGGCCCATCAGCGTGAAGGTGAACGCCTCGTCTCCCTTGTTCACCGCGGTGATGTCCACACCCCCCTTGGCGCAGTTCTTCTCGGCCCACAGTGCGGGTATCGCGCCGGTGCCGGCCCAGTTCGCCGTCGCAGCCGCCGAGACGGTCGACTCGCTGGAGCCGGCGAGTATCTGCGTCTGGCTGCGGGTCTCGGAGGCGAAGGCCCGGCCGACCGGCACGGTGGTCGACGCCTGCACGGTCACCCCGGCCGAACCGTCCAGTGCCTTCTTCGGTACCTCGAAGTAGATGCGCTCACCGTCGGCAGCGGACGTGATCTCCGTGCCGTTCTTGTCGACGATCTTGACGCCGGACGTCGCGGCGTCCGCCGGAGGGATCATCGTGACGCCGTCGGCGTTCGTGCGCACCGTGACAGGGCCGAGTCGCTCGCCGGGGTGGCCCGAGACGGCGGGCGGGTCGAGCGTCAGGGACGCCGCGGGCTCCGGAAGGTCCCGGGCGTGCTTCTGCAGATAGTCCGCGAGCTTCTCCGCCTGGGGGTCGACCGCGTCCACGTCGGCCTCGTCGGAGTACCGCCATATCGCCACCTGGGTACCTGCCGCTGCGTCCTGCTCGGTAAGGCCCTTGGCGCCGGCCTCGGCCGCCAGCGCCGCGAGATCGTTCACCTGCGGGTAGGAGTGACTCAGGATCCAGCGGATCTTTCCGGCGTTCTTGTTGCCGCTCAGCGACGTGCCACTCCAGGGCGTCTCCTGGTACTTGGCGTCTTTCTGAGCCGGGTTGTGGATGTCGATGCAGTACGTCTGCAGGGTGCCGCCGTCATCGACAGACATCTCGAACAGACCGGCGGACACCTGCTCGTCGGTGCCACCGTCATGGACGACGGCGGCACCGTACGTCTTGAGGCCACCCATGGTCGCGGTAGCCCCGCCCTCGTTCTGCGGCGTCGGGGTGGCGGCCGCCACACCTGCGGTGGCCATCAGGCCCGCCGCGACAAGTCCGGACACCAGCGTCGCGGCGGCGAGGCGGGCGGCCCCTCGCCTGAGCGCGGACGACGCAGACAACGATGAAAACACAGAATTCCCCTTCGAGCAGGACCCGTTGACATGGGGGGCGGTCCCGCCAGCAGAACCAGGAGCCACAGGAGCTATGCCCGGCATCCTAGGGAGCGCGGCACACCCCTCTCCCCAGCCATATCGTCAGATAACCGATCCGACTCGGAATCGTTATCGCATACACAGCCTGTGAGCTGCCCTCATCGCTGAAATACACGGGGATCGTTCGGGTGTTGACTGAAGTACGCGTCGATAAACGGCAGTTGGGATGGCGGGCGATCGAACCGGACCCGACGTCACGTCACCCCGGCTGTATCCAGCTGCAGTTGGCCCGTGGACTCGGCCCGCTCCGCCTCCACGGGCCGACCGACCGCCTCCGTCTCCCAACTGGGCTCCGGCTGCGCCGGCGCGCCCGTCTGCGCCTCGGGCCTGGTGGACCGCCGGAAGGCCGACGTGCCACGCGACAGATCGTGGCCGATAGCCGCCGCGTCGAGGTCCGCCGACAGCCAGCCCTGGCCCTCCCGCTGCTCGGTCCGCACCTTCAGGCGCCCCTGGACGACCAGCGGATCGCCCACGGCCACGGATGCCGCGACATTCGTGGCCAGCGACCGCCGCGCCCAGACCGTGAAGAAGTTGGTGTGCCCATCCGTCCACACATTCTTCTCACGGTCCAGATAGCGCGCCGTCACGGCCAGCCGGAAGCGTGCCGTGGGACCCGTCGGCGACTCCCTGTACACCGGCTGCGTCGCGACGTTGCCCACCACGCACACCATCGTCTCGTTCATGCGGAACCCCTCCCTCACCCCGGCTCGCGGCCGGGACGGAACGCGTACGGGGCCGTCCCGTACGTCTGCATCTGCCACGACGTCACGTCATGTCATGTGTCGCCGCTCTTGCGCCGACCGCCTACGCCGCGATCGCCGCGAGATCAGACTGCCTCCGACGGCCCGAGCCCGCTGAGCGCTGTGGGTCACCGCCCGGTTGTGGACAACTCCGCAACCCGAATGAGTGCCTCCACGCCCCCGTCCGCCCTTTCTCCGCGGCGACGCTCATCTCGCCCGGGAATGGCTCATCCCACTCGCGCCCCCGCCCCTGACTCCACTCCCGTGACCTTCGCGTACTCCTCCCGCACCTCTCCGTACCGGAGCAGTTCCGCCGCCAGCGGATCCAGTACCCGGGCCCGCCCGCACCCGGCCGCCGCCTCTCTCAGCCGTCGTTCCGCCTCCAGCCCATGGCGCCGCGCCGGACCGCGCGCTGCCAACCTGCAGCACCACTCGATGACCGGGCCTCCGACGACCCCGGCCGACAGCAGCAGCGCAGGCAGTCCGAGGTTCGACGGCATGAACCCGACGACCTGCCCCAACAGCCACAGCGCGCCCAGGACCTGGAAGAGCGTCATCGTGGCCTGGGCGAGAACGGCGGCGGGCCACCAGCCGGGCCGGGGCGGCCGCCCCTGCGGCACGGCGGAACCCACGGCCAGCTCGTCCAGCGCCTCCGGCAGCCCCTGCGCGCCGCGTACCGCGGCCTCACGTACCGCTTGGGCCCAGGGCGCGGGCAGGCCGGACGCGGCCCGGTCCGCCACCGTCCGAACGGCCTGCTCCACCCGCTGCCGCGCGGTGGCCTCCTCGTCCGCGGGTGCTTTCGCCGGCAGCCGCCCCGTGGAGGGTCTGCGTCGGTCCTGGTGCCACCGCCACAGCCGCAACCAGAGCGTTCCGCAGGCACGGTTGGCATGGCGCAGCCACACCCGCTCGGCGGCCTCGCCCGCGGCGGTGGCGCCCACCGCCTCCGCGAGCCGTCCGGTGAACTGCGCACGCGCCTCCTCGCTGAGCCCGCCGCGACCACCGGTCGCATAGACGGGCCGCAGCCGGACCGCGGCCGCGCCCACATCGGCGGAGATGCGGCGTGCGGCCGCACCACGTTCGGCCACGAACTGACCGAGCGCCTCGTGCAGTTCGGCCACGCCCTCCCCGGTGAGGGCGGACACGGCCAGCACGGTCGCGCCCGGCTCGCCGTACTCGCCGAGGGCGATCCCATCCCCGTCGAGCAGCCGCCGCAGATCGTCGAGCACCTGCTCGGCAGCCTCCCCCGGCAGCCGGTCCACCTGGTTCAGGACCACGAACATGACCTCGGCGTGCCCGGCCAGGGGCCGCAGATAGCGCTCGTGGAGGACGGCATCGGCGTACTTCTCGGGATCGACGACCCAGATCACCGCGTCCACGAGCGCCAGGATGCGGTCGACCTGCTCCCGGTGCTTCACCACCGCGGAGTCGTGGTCGGGCAGGTCGACCAGGACGAGCCCCTGCAGTTGCGAGTCGCCGTCCGGCGTCTGCAGGGGACGACGCCGTAGCCGCCCCGGGATGCCGAGCCGGTCGATGAGCAGCGCCGCGCCGTCGCTCCAACTGCACACGATGGGTGCTCCCGTGGTCGGCCGTCGCACACCTGTCTCCGAAAGGGCCACGCCGGCCAGTGCGTTGAAGAGCGTCGACTTGCCGCTGCCGGTTGCGCCCGCGATGGCGACCACGGTGTGCTCCCCGGAGAGCCTGCGCCGCGCGGCCGCCTCGTCCAGGACCCGGCCCGCCTCGGCGAGCGTGTGGCTGTCCAGCCGGGTACGGGACAGTCCCACGAGCTCGCGCAACGCGTCCAACCGTGACCGCAGGGGTCCCTCGTACGCGAGCGGCGCGGGCTGTAGCACGCTCGGGGAGCGGGGCTCCACGATCGTGATCTCCTGCGGGGACGCGGCCGTCTCGGACGTGCGCCGGGCGATCAGTCCGTCGTCCCACTCACTCACCGACTCGCTGCGGTCCGCCGGATCGTCGTCTTTCACGCGCGCGTGGCGGGCGGAGTCCTCCACGCGCGCGTGCCGGGCGCTCTCCGCCTTGTCCGCATGCGTGGCCCGGTCCCCCGACCGGGCCGGTCGGGAACCGTCCCGCGCGTCCACATCCGCAGCGTCCTCCTCCGCGTGCGCTCGCCCGTTCCTTCCGCCCCGGCCGGAACC
The DNA here is from genome assembly GCF_036281785.1 of Streptomyces chiangmaiensis. Lineage (NCBI taxonomy): Bacteria > Bacillati > Actinomycetota > Actinomycetes > Kitasatosporales > Streptomycetaceae > Streptomyces > Streptomyces chiangmaiensis. Next base: position 6,594 of record NZ_JAYWVC010000195.1, read on the forward strand.
GTGCTCCACGCGCGCGTGTCCACCCTCATGCCCTGGCTCACGGAGGGCCGGACCGCCTCCCTGGCTCGCCGAGGGCTCGTCCTCGGGATGCTCGACGTGATCCGTTCGGTCAGTGACGGCAGCCACCCTGGTCACCTCTCCTTCTGCAGTACGGACAGCGCGGCGATGAGCTCGGCCTGGGGCTCGGCGTGGACGCCGAGGGCGTCCAGGGGGGCGATGCGACGCTCACGCTCCGTGCGCAGGGCCCGGTCGAGATACTCGGACAGCAGTCGTGCACCGCGGTCGCGCAGCCGCAGGGCACCCTGGGCACCGATCCGTTCGGCGAGCTCCTCGCCCGCCGCTCCCGCCCGGCGCCCGCCGAGGAGGACGGTGGCGACGAGAGCGGACACCACCTCGGCTTCCGGAGCGACGCTCTTGTCCATGTCGCGCACCGATTCCTCGGCATACTCCTCGAGAACGCGCCGCCAGCGTCGAACGGTCATCCCGATGCGATGTTCGGCGTTCTCCAGCGTCGGATCACGATGCGTCAGTTCGGTGGCTGCGGAGGCCGGTTCACGCCGCCAGGCCTCGTCGACGCGCTCGTCGGCCGCCGTGACGGCGCACAGCAGCAGGGAACCCAGACTCTCGACGAGGGCGCCCAGCAGTTCACCTGCGGTGCAGTCCAGTGGGTAGCTGCGCCACCGCTTCAGTGCGTCGCCGGCGAGCACGGCCCCGGACTCCAGACGACTCCGTACGCGCGCGTACTCGCCGTCGTACGCCGCATCGACGGCCGCGGTAAGCCTCAGGGCGGCGGCGTACTGGGCGGCGGTAGCACCGGCCAGCTCGGGCAGCCGGGACCTCAGCGAGTCCAGGACGCCGTGCGCCGTACGCGCCACGGCCGCCTCCCGGGCTGCGGGATCCTGCGCTTGGTGGGTGAGCCAGGCCCGCAGGAGCGCGACGGCTGTGGCCGGAAGGAGCCCGCCGCCACAAGCGGACTCGGGCAGCTCGGGCACGGTGAAACGGGGCACTGAGCCGAGCCCTGCCTTGGTGAGCAGGGCCCCGTACTGCCGCGACACCTCGGACACGACCTGGTGGGGCACCCGGTCGAGCACGGTGATGAACGTCGCCCGGTGCTCCTTGGCGGTCCGCAGCAGATGCCACGGCACGGCGTCGGCGTACCGGGCGGCGGTGGTGACCAGGACCCAGATGTCGGCGGCGGTGATCAGCTCGGCGGCGAGAATCCGGTTCTCGGCGACCAGGGAGTCGATGTCGGGCGCGTCGAGAAGGGCGAGCCCGCGTGGAAGCGTGTCGGCGGTCTCGATGCGCAGCAGCCGCTCCTCACGCCCGACGACGCCCTCCAGATCGTCGCCGGGCTCCTGGTGCGGGACCCATACGCGGGTGAGGTCGGGCAGTACGCGCATGCCGCTGAACCAGTGGTGGTCCTCGGGATGGCAGACGAGGACCGGGGTGCGGGTCGTGGGCCGCAGTACGCCCGCCTCGCTGACCTTGCGCCCCACGAGGGAGTTGACGAGCGTCGACTTGCCGGCTCCGGTTGATCCCCCGACGACGGCCAGCAACGGCGCTTCAGGTTCTCTCAGCCGGGGCACCAAATAGTCGTCGAGCTGTGCGAGGAGCTCGTCGCGGTTGGCACGCGCGCGTGGAGCCCCCACCAGGGGCAGCGGGAAGCGTGCGGCGGCGACACGCTCGCGCAGAGCGGAGAGTGCGTCGAGCAGCTGAGGCCGTACGTCCAAGGTCACCACATGCGAAGAATGCCCGCTTTTGTTGGGTTTATGAAGCATATGTGCGTTCCTGCGTGCCGACAGAACACAAGGGACGGAAGGCGCGACTGGGGCGCAGGCATAACGAGTGCACAACAGCCGAGGCGCCAGGCGTCAAAAGCGATGCACGATTCGCACCTGCCTGCGATTATCGGACCGCTTCACTGAACCTCCACATCGAGCCACGGAGGTGAAGCACCAGGGGCAAGGCGCGGAGAGCCTTATCCTTGTCCCCGGCAAGGTCACGGAACGGCCCGCACCCGGGCACCACGACAGGCCACCACACCGGCCCCCGTAGCTCAGTGGATAGAGCAGGCGCCTTCTAAGCGCTTGGCCGCAGGTTCGAGTCCTGCCGGGGGCGCCACTGAGAGCCCTCCCGCTGGGAGGGCCTTTTTGCTGGTCAGGCCTGGTGTGGCCCCACGCAGAAGAGCGCCGGGCCCTCCCCGGTGATCGCGGGGAGGGTCCGGCGCTGTCCGGCTGTCACCGGGTTTCTGCGGGTGGCTGCGGTGAATACGCGGGGAAGTTCTCCGGGCGCTGTCAGCCGGTCTCAGACAGCTCGGGGAGGTCCCCGTGCGCCAGGATCCGTTGTTTGAGGTCCCCGAGCTGCCCGGAGATGCACCGGGCGTAGATGGCCAGCAGGACGGGGACGCTGTTGCCTGCCCACTCGGCCACCTGCGCCGGCGGGATGCCGTCGTTGAGCCAGTGGGTCAGGCAGGTGTGCCGCAGGTCGTACACCCGCTTGCCGAGCGGTGACGCGAACTCCTCCGAGGTGAGCACTTCCGCGCGAGCGCTCCGCCATGCCCGGCGGATGACCGAGCCGGCGAGGATGCCGCCGTACTGGCCCTGGAACAGCCGGTCGCCCGGCTTCAGGCTCTCTACCTTGATGTGCTCGCGCAGGATCCGCGTCAGCGACGGGTGTCCCGGCACGACGCGGGTGTCGTCCGAAGCGCGTCCCTTCAGCCCGCGCTCTTCGTGGATCTCACCGTCATCCGTCCAGTTCTTCCCGACTTCCGGCTGAGCCGTGTGGAACAACAGCTCGCACCACTGGTCTTCGGCGTCCTCGTCAGGTAGACGGACGTCCGCGACGTCCGTCGCCACGACCTCCTCGGGGCGCGGCCCGGCGTAGTACATGGTGGCGAAGAATGCGTGCAGCCGCTTGCCGCCGCGATGGCGTCGGCGCACCCACCCCAGCAGGCGCGCCGCCTGCTCCGGGTTGAGGAGAGACCTCTTGTCGACCGCGGATGATGTCTTGGGCGCCGCGCCTCTCCCCTTCGGCAGGGGGTTCGCTCGCAGGATCCGGTGCTTGACGGCGTACTCCATGGCCACGTTCAGGATCCTTCGGTTGCGCTTGATGGAAGTTGCCGCGGCCCGCATGCCGTCCAACTTCGTGCCGACGGCCTGAAGTACCTCGTCGACCTTGGCAGGGTCCTCCCATGCGGCCATGGTCAGGGTATTGCGCTCTACCCACTTCAGGATCGTGGCCACCTCGGGTGGAGCATCTTCCCGGCGCCGCGCGTTGAACGCGAACTCCCGTAGTGCGGTGCGTACATCGACGGGACGGAACGGGGTCGGCAACCAGGGCACTGCCTACGGCTGCGTACGCGAAGTACAGCTGGACAACGACGTGCTGCGGGTGACCTTGGATCCCGAGTCGCTGGACGACCTCGGACTGACTGACCCTGTCGTCGAGGCGCTGCTTCGTGCCCCAGCAGAGGACTTGGCACGCATGCGTGAAGTCCTACCGCGCATCCTTCGATACGGACGTCCAGAGGCTCGCCCCAGATTGATCAGTGGGTAGTGAGAGCTTCGTGCCCCATCCGTGCCCGATCGAGCGGGAACCCACGGGGAATCACTGTCGCCAGCAGGGACCGACCACGACGAAGGCCCGACCGATATTGCTGGTCAGGGGCCTTCAACCTGCGCGGTGGGTGTGGGATTTGAACCCACGGTGACTCGCGCCGCGACGGTTTTCAAGACCTCTCGCCGATCACGACGAGTGAGCCGGAAACCGCTGGTCAGATCGCGCTGGGCATATATCGCGCTGCTGTGAGACCGGCCATCATCCGTAGTCTCGCGTAGTAGGACGTGCAGTACTCGTCGCCGATCAGGGGCAGAATCTCGTCAAGGCCCGTGATGCATGCCCAGAGGATCGCGACGCCCTCACCGTCGAGCCCGCCGCTGAGCTCCCTTTGGACGAGGCCGGCGACATTCGCATCGAGCAGGATCAGGTCCACGTCTTCGATGTCCACACCGCGGAAGCCTGCGGGAAACAGCGCACGCATGTGCTCCTCCCACAGCTGGGGGAGTCGGTCGTCACGGTGTGGTCCGCTCATGTCCGTGATCATCTCCTCCGGGGCGGCCGGTGCGGAAGAGCGCGGGACGGGCGGGGACCGTGTCCGGCTGTCCCGGGCTCGGGGGAGGTCCCCACCGCCTCCACGTCCTGCCCAACAGCACGCTTGTCCCGACGCTGGAACGACAGACCCCCGCTGGCGCAAGCTCCGATACCGGCCGTTCAACCTCAGGAGCGGCGAACAGAAAATGAGAGAAAGGCCCAGAAGTCATCCCGCACGCCGCGCAGTTGGGCAATCTCCCGGCGACGTCGCCTCAGGGCCACTGCCCCTCGCTCGTGCCGGTACGGTGGGGCCACGAGGAAACGCGGTCGATTGAACAGCACGATGACCGGCATGAGAACGGCGGAATTGAAGAACATAAGGATGAGCGAGGAAAGTACAATTATCACCCCCAGTGATCCAGGAAGAGGTTTCCCTACAGCCTCAAGGCTCAGGACTGTGAATCCACCGATGAGGGCAAAAGTCATGGCTAGCGCATTGACTAGGATGGTGCGACGGATGCCCCTTTTTGTCCCGTGTGAAACGGGGAGGAATTGCATGTTCTGTATCGACTTCCTGCGCCTCTTGCCGGTCCAGTGACCGCGAAGAGCCAGTGGAATCGCCGTGAAAAGAACCAGGGCGGACGCCACCGTAAGTAGGCCATCCATTGTCACTATAAAACTCCCTCCCGGGGAATGTTATTTATTTTTCGTCATCTTAGCCTAAGCGCCGGGTCGCCTCCCGAGTGAGTGTCTGACTTCGTCACAATGCCGACGCACGGCGGCGGACAAGCGCGGACGGCTGTGGCCACTCGCATCAGGTGAGAGGCCCACCGGCCCATGGTCGGCCACCCGCACAAGTTCCTTCGGGACGAAGAGGCCCGTGCCCGTTTCGTGCCCGTCCCGGCGGGACGTAGCGGGACCCATGGGGAACGACGGAGAGTCGCGAGCTCCCTCGCCCGCCAGCGCCTGATCGGCCTCACCCAGTCCGGAGGGTAGGGGAGCCAGTGAGGGAGCCACACGACGCAGACGCTCCTGGACGATGGCGGAGGGACGCGGACGCCGGGGCCAAAGCTGCGGGGCCGTGTAAATCGTGTGCGGCAGCGCCGTGTTCGCGAGATCGTGGTGTATGGCCTCAGACGCATACGACTGGCACTTCACGCAGGACGTGGAGGAGTTCCTCGACCAAGCTGAGGCGTTCCTCTGGTCCGAGCCCGCGCTGCACACCGTTCAGCTGACGGTCACCGAGATGGTGCGTACGAACGGGACCACCGGGTGCGGCGAGGACGCGCCCTACTTCGGTCTGCTCGTGGGCGGTGACGGCACCGTGCACGCCACCGTCATGCGCACGCCCCCGTTCCAGCTCCAGCTCACCGCTCTCCCCGACGGGGCAGCTGACGCGCTGGCGGTACGGCTCGTCAAGGACGGCAGGGCGGTCCCGTCGATCTTCGGTCCGACGGAGGCGACCGCCGAGTTCGCGGCCGCCTGGGAACGACGCACCGGGGCCACCGCTCGGCTCGCGATGAGCCAGCGCCTCCACCGTCTCGGCGCCCTCACCCCGCCTGAGCCCGCGCCGCCCGGGTGCGCCCGCGCCGCCGGGACGGACGACCGCAAACTGATCGCACGGTGGTACGACCAGTTCTGCACGGACATAGGCGAGGCAGCCCGGCACGACCCGGAGCACTGGGCCGAGAGCCGGCTCGCCCAGGGCGGGGTCGTGCTGTGGGAGACCCCCGACGGCACCCCTGTCTCCATGGCGAGCGCCCCGCCCGAGGTCGCAGGGCAGGTCCGCGTCACCACCGTCTACACTCCCGCCCCGCTGCGCGGCCGCGGCTACGCAGGGGGCGCCACCGCCGCTGTCAGCCGGAACGCGCTCGACTCGGGTGCCAAGGAGGTCCTGCTCTTCACCGACCTCGCCAACCCCACGAGCAACGGCCTCTACCAGCGGCTCGGTTACCGGCCGGTGACGGACTTCGCGACATACGAGTTCGGGGACGGCACCACGAAGGGCTGACATCACCTCAGGCCCACAACAGGTTCCTGACCCACCGCGCGCACGGCCCGGCTCCCCGCCGGCCGCGCGCCAGCACGGCGGCCAACCTGCCCGAGAGGGGCTCCCCCCCGGCCGGGCTCAACGAGGGCCCGAAGGTGTCACCGGAATGCTCCCCTCCGGTGAATGCGCGGCAAAGTCCAGTGTTCTCGGCATGCGGCCATCACAAACACGCAGGTGAGAGTCCTAGTTGAGTGGAAGCGTGCAACTCTCTTCTAAGCGCCGAGTCGCTGCTCGAGTCAGTGTTCAACTCTGTGACAACGCCGCCCCACAGCGGCAGACGAGCGCAAACACCTTTGGGCCAGCCCCGAGTTGTTCGGAGACGACGGGCTCGCCTGCTACAGGCTGTCGCGCTCGACCAGGGCCCCATCAGGCCCCAGCGTGTAGACGCGCGGCGACGGCATTGCTGCGACCACACGCCGTAGCTCCGCTTCCTGTTCCGCAGAATCAGGCCCCTGTGGGTCCCACACGTGGAATCCGTACAGCTCGATGGTTTCCGCGCCTACGTCATCGGGCTCCGGACGGCCCTCCTGGATGAAGCCACAGAGCGCACGCAACGCGTCTTCGCCCAGGTCCAGGGGATGAAAGGGCAGGGCGTAGGGCTCTTCCTCCTCGCCGGGCCAGGGGACGATGTCGGCCGGGCGGTCCCCGGCCCAGTAGGGCAGCTCAAAGGGGAGCGGTTCGCCGATGTTCTCGATGATGCCGCTGTCAGGGGACAGGCTCAGCGAGCGGACCAAGCCCCCGTCCTCCCACACGGCGAACGCCAGCCAGTCGACGACGCTGTGCATCGCGTGCAGGACGAGCCGTCGGCCGGCGCTTGCCGCAACGAGGTGTTCCGGAAGCTGGGAGGGAGCATCGATCATCACCCTCTGATCGCCGATGACATCCACGCCCGGCCAGCTGGCCGCGTACGCCGTCCCCTTCGGAGGGTAGACGCCGTCGTAGAGATCGGAGCCCTCGCACTCTTCGATCTCCCAGCCGATCTGCCCGACGTGGCCGAGGCCGCGCACGCGGTGGTTAAGGAGGCCAAGGACGCCGGCGTGTGGGTGTTCGGCGGTGGGCTGAAGGACCACGAGGAGGCGAGCGTGGTGGCTACCGACGGGACGGTCACCGACGGCCCGTACCCGGAGGGCAAGGAGTACCTCGGCGGATTCGCGGTCGTCGACGTGCCCTCACGCGAGAAGGCGCTGGAGTGGGCTGCCAAGATCGCCGTCGCCTGCCGCTGCGCTCAAAAGGTCCGCGAGTTCCTGCCCGACCCGACCGTCTGATCGAACGCCCCCGGCCACGAGTCAGGAAGTCACGTCCACACCGCATGACACGCCATTCCACAGTCTTGACTATTCCTCCCGTCCTGCCCGGCCAGGACACAGCGGCCACCATCACCGCAGATATCGCCACCCAGGTCCTGGACCTCGACGAACGGCTCAAACGGACAGACCGGCAGATCCGCGACCGGTTCCGCACCCATCCGCAGGCCGCCGTCATCGAATCCCTGCCCGGCATGGGCCCGATCCTCGGCGCCGAATTCCTTGTCGCTGCAGGCGACCTGGCCGCCTACCCCGACGCCGGCCACCTCGCCTCCGCCGCCGGC
>NZ_JAYWVC010000196.1:0-14243 GCF_036281785.1 Streptomyces chiangmaiensis
GCCGAGATCACCGACAGGTGAGGCCGCAGTCAGGTGAAGCAAGGCGCCGCCAAGGATTCAGGTCGCATGGGCGGAGTTTTCTGACGCCTGCCGGAGATGGATCCGCTTGATCCCGAGTACAAGCAGTTCGCCGTGCACCCCTCCTGTGGCCCCATGTGGGATTCTCCGGCGCAGGGAATCCCCGGCCCTCAGTCCGACCCCTCAGCCCCCGCTTCCCCCCTCGGTCGAGCCGTCAGCAGTTCGGGGCGGGCCAGCGCGCGCCGAGTGTCGCCGCGGCCCGGGTGCAGCGCGGCCCGGGCGACGATCCAGCCGGCGAAGGTGGCCGGATCGTCCGGGGTGCCTGCCAGCAGGGTGGCGTATCGGGAGACAGCACCGGCGAAGTCGCCGGCGGCCAGGTACTCGTCGGCGGTGCGGGGCGCGGCCGGTGGCTCGGCGAAGGCGTGGGTGCGGGTGTCGGCCCACCGATGAGCGCACGAGCGGAGGCGGGGCCCGGCACTGGGCCCTTCGTGGACAAGATTGCGCAGCCGCCACTCGGTGCGGTGCAGGGCGGCGGCCGTACGCGCCCGGGTGAGGGCGGCCACGTCCACCGGGTCGCGCAGCCAGCCGTCGAGAGTCGCGGCAAGCCCGGACACAAGGCGCCGTCCGGGCGCGGTGAGCCGGCCGCTGCCAAGCAAGGTCCGCACGACGAGACGGGTCTGCAGCCGGCGCAGCGCAAAGTGGTACGCGGCGACGGGGCTGCCAGGATCGTCGGCGAGACGGTCGCGCCAGAAGCCGGTGACGGCGGTGAAGGCGTACGCCCCGTGCAGCAGACCGGGAAGGTGGCGCGGGTCCGGGCGCCAGGGGGCGTAATGGCACTCGGTGCGGTCGTCGTCGATCAGCTCGAAAAGGTGGAGGAGGGCGGCGAGTTTACTGTGCTGGAACTCGTGAACCAGGGTCTCGGCGAGGCCGACAGCCGTCGCGGGGCGTGAGATCACCATGGCGCCGTAGGCGTCGCCGCTGGTGGCGGAGGTGCGGACGAAGGGCGGAGGCGGGGGCGTCGTCGCGGTGCGTCCCCACGGGACCACGACGCGCACCGCCGCCGGGACGAGCCTCCCGGGCCCGTCCATCGTGTCCAGGCCGTTCCCGGTACCCGCCCCGAGCAGTTCCAGAGCCTCGTCGAACAGCCGCTGCCAGGCCAACGCCTCATCGTCGTCGAGTCGTTCTGCCGGAACGGGCTCGTCGAGGTCGCGGTACGGATCGAGGTCGTCGAGCAGGACGGTTCCGCCGCCCGCGGCGGCGGGGAGGGCGAGGGTGCGCAGCGGAAGCCAGTGCGGTCCTGCCGAGGCCGCCGCCCCCGGGGTGCCGGCGGGGACGGTGGCGGGCCGGCAGCGCACCGGTGTCACACCGGGGGCGCCCGGCAGGTCCACCAAGACCTCTCCCCCGTCGACCCGCGCCCGTCCCACCGTGGGGTGCGGCCCCACGCCCGGCAGTTGCAGGCGCCCGAGGCCGGGCAGGTGCAGGGCGCTGTTCATGAGGGGGACGAGCAGGTCGGCGGTGGTGCCCGCGCGCACGGCCGCCACGACGGCCAGCGCGCACAGGTGTCCGGCCTCGGCCCACATCGGCGGCCCGGAGGACGTGCCGTGGCTGCGGCGCAGTACATGGCCGAGCCAGCTGCCGGTGCTCGGTGCGAGCAGCAGTTGCTCCACGGTGTGGGGCGCCACCTCGGCCGCCTCCTTGACGACGGCCCAGGCTCGCGCAGGCGGTGTCAGCGGCGTGGGCAGGACGTCGAGCCGGTCGAGCAGGGTGCGCAGGAGCAGCAGTCGGCGCGCGCGCTCACCGCGCTCCAGGAATGCCAGGGCCTCGGGTGAGCCGCCGCCCGTGGCGAGCTGCCCGAAGAGGTGGTCGGGCATCGTGAGCGGCGGACGCGGTGGATGGGACGGCTCCGGGCTCCGCCCTCCGTACGGAGGTGCACTGCCGAGCGTGGTCGTACCGTGCTGGGTCATTGCGCGCGGCCTTCGTGAGTGGGCGGGTCGGCGGGGTTACTCGGCGCGGCCGGGTGGGTCACCTCCCCCTCCGCGGATGCTGGAGCGGGCGCGGAGCACCTCCCCGAGCAGGCGGGCCCTTGGCGAGAGAGGGGTGAGTGACTCCACCTCGGTGAGAGGCATTCCCGTCAGGTCTGCCAGCTCCGACTCCCAGGCAGTGGCTCCCGCGGCGTCCGACGTGGAGGACGGATGGAAGGCGGCGACGTCGGTGTCGCGCCGGGCGGGTGCTGGCTGTTGCAAGATCGGTCCCCCTTCACACACGGTGGCACGCAATGCCTCGTCACCTACCATCATGGCCAAGCGGGCCCACGCCGGAAACCTGTGCGATCAGGCCAGGTGATCATACGAACCGTCCGGGTCGGCACTGACTTCATGTCAACTCCTGAAGGGCCGAGTCCAGTTCCGCCGATCGTTCGGGGTCGTCGTCGACGGCGACCACGGCGTCGTACAGCTCTCGCAGCGCGGCGGGGCCCCGGCGGCGCAGCGCGGCGAGGATGCCGGTGACATCGGTACGCGCCTTGGAGTGCCGGGGCAGCGTTCCGGTGAGAGCCGGGCTGAGCTGCCCGACCACGGTCTGCCGTTCAGTGGGGTCCGTCATCAGCGGGTACGCGAGCAACGCGGCCACAGCGCGCGGCAGCGGGGAGCGCACGGGCACCTGAGGTGTGGCGGGCGGCAGCACCTCTGTCCGTTCCGGGCCGCGCAGCAGGATCTCCGGGAGCTGCGCCGTCCGGTGCCTGGCCCGCAGTTCGGCCACCTGGGTGCGCACAGCCGGGAACAGCGCCTCCGGGTCCGGCGGAGCGGGCAGTCCGGCGGCCCGATCGGCGAGCAGGGCGAGCACGATCTCAGAGAAGAGGCCGGTGGCACGCGCGGGGTCGTTGGCGGCCTCCCGGCCTCGGCCCGCTGCCCGCAGCACGGTCTGACGGTGGGCCAGAGTCCGGTGCCCGTTGGGCAGGGCGTCCGGTGACAGCGGCTCTCGGAAGTCCAGGTCCTCCTCGAACGTCTCGCAGGCGTCGACGATCCACATCTGCTCGGCGAAGGACGGCACGGCGTCACTCATATACCGGTCGAGCGCAGACTCCAGGTCGATGGCCACCTTGTCGCCGGTCGTGGCATCGGCACAGAACAGCCGGGTGTGCCCGGCCCGGTCGAGGACGCCGTGGCCGCCCCACCACACCCACAGCATGTCGCCCTGCACCGGGGAGAGTTCGTGGACGAGGGTGCGCCGGAGCGTGGCGTGGTCGGCGGCCGCGTACGGCATGTCCGGTGTGAAGTTCGCCGACGGGGCAAGATGGAGCCTGAGCTGAGGGTCCGGGACTCCTGCGGCGCGCAGCAGAGCGTGGAAGGCGAGGGCGTCACGGGCGGGTCCCGGCAGGTCCCAGGCGGGCCCCGCATCGTACCGCTCGATGCCGACGATCAGTGCGTGCACCCGTTCGGGGCAGAGGCGATTCACGGCAGACGGTCCACGATGTGGCGGTAGACGGCGGGATTGGCCCAGTAGGCACTGTGCGCGGCGGGGAACGGCTGGCGGCTGTCGACGGACACGTCTGTGACGCGGCCGGGGAAGAGTCCCGCGCCGAGGTAGGCGAGCAGGTCGCGGGGGTCGTACAGATTCAGCCAGTCAGGAACATGGGGCGGCAGCGGCTGCGGGTGGCTGAGCGAGGGCAGGGAGCCGGACTCGTACAGGAACGGCCCCTGGGAACCGGCCGTCACCAGCAGGCGGACCTGGGGCAGCGGCGCGGCGACGAGGGTGTCGAGGGCGATGATGCCGCCGAGGCTGTGGCCGATGAGGACCACAGGCGCAGGCAACTCGCCTATCAGCGCGCGTAGTTCGGCTCTGAGGGGCTCGCCGCGACTGAGGTAGCGCAGGATGTCGCCGGCTGCGGGGTGGGCGGCCTCGGTGAGGGCGCGACGGCGACGCAGGGCGGCCCGTGCCGCGGCACCCGTCGCGATGCGCAGCAGACGTCCGCGCAGGGTGCGCCCGCTGCCCGCGGGTGGCGCACCCAGGGCCTCGGCGAGGCGGGCGGCCACGGCGTCGCGGGTGTCGCCGTCGGAGATCAGAGGTTGGTCGGCGTCGAGCGCGGCGGCGACCACACGGGCTGTCAGAGCGCGGGCGAGGAGGACGGCCAGGTCCTCCGGGGACAGGGCGGCGGCGGCCGGTGCGAGCAAGGGGTGGGCGGCCAGCGTCGTGGCGGCCTCGGCGAGCCCCGGCCCCAGTTCGGCCGCGGCCGCGTCCCCCTGGGCGGCCAGTTCGCCCAGGCGGAGACGCACGGTCTGCTCGGGGCGGGGCGCGCCGGGAGCGCGCTCGGCCTTGGGTGGCGCGGCGGCCGCTGCCAGGGCGAGTTCGGCGTCAGGGTCGTCGTAGAGGATTCCCCAGGCAGTGATGTCGTCACCGTCCCCGGAAGCGGGCGTCCGGGACTGCCCCGTGGAGGGCGGCAGACTGGCACCGCCGGCGCCGAGGGTGGCGCCGTGGGTGCCGCCCCAGTAGAACGGCACGAACCGCAGCCCGGACCGCTCGGCGTCCAGCGCGGCGCGGACTTTCCCGGCCAGCGCGGTGAAGCGCGGCTCGCGCACCCCGGTCCCGTGGATGAAGACGACCGTCGTCCCTGTCATACGCGCAACCCCCGTCGGCGTCCTGGCCGTGATGGCACGCCACGGCCGGCACTTGACTGTCACATCGTCACATCACCAGTGTGTCACGGATGTTCCGCACGGCACCCGGGCGATGGCACGCAGTGTCACCGCCCTTCGGGCTCCGGACCTTCTGCGCGGTCTTCTACAGCGGCATCGGCGCGAGGTCGCACTCGATGCGCCGGCGCTGCTGGGCCGCCAGCAGCCAGGGATGGTCGCTGCGCACCACGCGGGAGAAGCCCTCGACGGCCCGCGAGCCCAGTTCGTCGGCCTCCGCTCCACGTCCGAGCCCCCGCAGGTCCAGGGCGAGGTTGGCGGTGCAGGCGAGGGTCAGCGGGTGGTCCTGTCCTACCGCCTCGATCAGCAGCGGCAGATTGGCCTGGTCGAGTTCATGGGCGCGCTCGAAGTCCAGGCGGGCGTAGTGGTTGTTGGCCTGGCCGATGGCGACGGTCCGGGTGAGCACATGATGCTTGCCGAGGGTCGCCGCGAGGCGCGCCGCCGCCGCGTCGTCGAGTTCCTGCGCCGTGTACACGTCACCGAGGGCGCGCCGGGTGGCCGCCAGGTTGGCCATGGTGATGAGGGTGTGTGCGTGGTCGGGACCCAGGCGCTGCGTGTTGCGGCGCACGGTCTCCTCCCCCAGGGAGCGTGACCCTTCCAGGTCGCCGACCAGCCGCCGGTCGACGACCACGTTGATCGCCACGGTGAGGGCGGCCGAGTGGTCGCCGCCGTAGCGTGTCGTCAGACGGCGCAGCGTGTCCTCGGAGAGCTTCGCCGCCTCGGCCACGGCGCCGTCGCGGCGTCGGAACACGGCGAGGTTGCGGGCGGCGGCCATGGCGGTGGGGTTGCCCTCGCCGACCGCCTCGCGCTGCCTTCGGTACGTCTCCTCCTGACGGTCCCGTGCCCCGGGGTAGTCGCCGCTCTCGCACATGTCGAGGGCAACGGCGTTCAGGGTGTTGAAGGTCAGGCCGCTGTTCGGGCCGAACAGCAAGTCGCGCAGGCGGTACGTGTCCTGGTCGAGGGCGAGCGCCTCCCGGTACTGCCCGCACAGCCGCAGCCCCACACCGAGGGCGTGCGCCGCCTGGAGGGTGGTGGGGTCATCGAGTCCGAACTGCGAAATGGCCCTGTCGTACGCCTCCTGGGCGAGGTCGCGTGCCTGGGCGAACGCTCCCTGGTAGCGCAGCGCATCGCACATCTGGGTCATCGAGTCGAGGAGCTCCTCCTCCTCGACATCGGCGCGGCGGGAGATCTCCAGTGCCTGTTCGTTGAGCGGGATCGACTCGGCGACCCGGCCGAGCACCCGCAGGCAGAAGGCCAGGAGCTTGGACATGCGCAGGGCCTGGGCGTCGGTCTCGCCGGAGGTCCTGGTCCAGGTCTCGCGCGCCTGACGGGCGAGGACGACCGCGTTCTCGTGGTCGCCCCAGTAGTACAGGAACGACGTCGTCTCGTAGATGAGCTCGCGCACCCAGGTGTCGTCGCTGGCCACCGCCTCGGAGGTGAGGATGTGCGGCAGCAGTGCCAGATAGGCGGGCCATTCCAGGGACGAGGAGGGCTGACCGGGCTTCGCCGCGGACAGCAGCTGGTGCGCGGCGTCCCTGGTCGCCTGCCGCTCCTCGTCGCCGAGTTTGGTCAGCAGCACGTTCTGCAGCAGCCGGTGCATCTGCAGGGTGTCGTTGCGCAGATCCAGTCTCACCAGGGAGAACTGTCCCAGGTCGCGAATGGCCCGGCTGAGCTTGATCGCCTCGCGCAGCACCGGATTGACCTCGGGCGCGATGTCGATGCCGCGGCTGCCGCGAAGCAGCGACAGCGGCACGGGCTCGGGGGCCATGCACGCGCAGATGTCCAGGAGTTTGCGGGCGCCGGGGTTGTTCTCGGCGATCCGGCCGAGCGAGATGTCCCAGGCGGCGGCGACGGAGACCGGATAGTCCGGGTTGGGGTCGAGTTCGTGGATCTCCGGGCTGCGCTGGTCCAGGAGGGCGAGGTACTCGGTGACGAGCATGCCGGTGACGCCCAGCCAGGCGCCCGCCTGCTCGATGGCGAGGGGCAGGTCGCCGAGCGCCTCGGCGAGCCGCCCGGCCTCGTCGCGGGACAGGCCGGGAGAGCGCTTCTGCAGCAGCTGGATCGACTCGGCGCGCTCGAAGACGTCCACCGGCAGCGGGGTGGCGACCCGGTCCCAGTCGCGGTTGCGCGAGGTGACGATGATCTTGCCTGGACCGTTGGCGGGGAAGTAGCCGCGGACTGTCTCGATGTCCTCCGCGTTGTCGAACACCAGCAGCCAGTTGTCGTACGGAACGCCCGTACTGAGCGCTTCCAGGACCGCGGGCACCGCCGTGTTCGCGGCCGGGGCGCCCCGGTTCTCCGCATCGGCGGGAACGACGCCGAGCCGGGCGGCGAGCTGTGAGAGCGCACCGAGGATGAGACTCTCGCGCTCGGCGGGGATCCAGCAGATCACCTTGTACTGCTGCTGGTGCTTGTACACATACTCCAGGGCGAGCTGCGACTTGCCGACACCGCCCAGGCCCTGCAGTGCGTGCGGCAGCACCGCCGCGGCGTCCTGAGCTTCCAGCTGCTCCTCCACCTGTGCCAGCAGCGCGGTACGTCCGACGAACGATGTGTTCCGAAGAGGTACGTTCACCAGAAGGGCGTTCCCTGCGGTGGTGGTGCTGCTGTGCATGGGTGGCTCAGCCTCCGGGGCTTGAGGGTCGGATGTGGGAAGGACCGGAATCGGCACGAGCTCTCCAGAGGGTCTATCGGTCTGCTCCACATCGTCGCCGTCCGTGTCGGACGACGACTCCGAAGCAGGCCCAGCAGGAACAACGTCGCGTCGATTCATACCATTTTGCGGGAGTTCAATACGGTTAGCCCGTTCGCTGTATGCGTGCCCGGAGAGCGCCCGCATGATGGCAAGCTCAGGGCGCCACCAGTCGTCCCACGGATCAGGCAGCGGAATGCCGGCGGGGTCGCGCACGGCGGCCCGAAGCGCCATTCCGCCATCGCCGGCCGCGGGCAGTTCGCCGAGCAGGCCGACGATGCGGGCGAGTTGAGGGCGGGTCGTGGTGGCGAGCAAGGCCTCGCGCACCCCCTCGGCGAAATCGGGGCGCCCCTGGCCCGCACCGTCCCAGTCGATGAGGCCGCCCATGAAGATCTCCGCGAGATGAGCGGGGCCGGTCTCGGGCATGGCGCGCCGACGGAGTTGATCGATGAGGCCGAAGTCGAGGGGCACGGTGGCCAGATGGGCGGCGAGGCGGCGTGCCGCCGGAGTGGCGAGGGTGCGGAAGCGGCGCACGATGGCTCGGGCGGCGGCGGGTAGGCCGTGGGGTGGGGCGTTCAGGCCGGGTGTGGGCGAGCCCTTGGTGAGCGCCCCCGCCAGCACGACGGGCAGCGCGTGCCGCACTCCCCGTTCGCCGGTCACGAGGTCGGCCCAGGCGGCCAGCGACTGAGGCTTGAGCGAGAGCACCGGCACGGGGAGGGTGTCGTCTCCGCCCTCCGGCAGTGGACGCACCGGGTCGGGTCCGCTGGTCGGCGGGCGGTGCAGCAGCCCCGGGTTGGGCGCCCCGAAACCGCCCGCCTCCAGGACCGCCGGGTACGGGTAGAGCGACGAGCGGTGCCGCAGGTGCGGTGGCAGAAGATGGACGATCGCGGTGGGCCCGGCGCGGCCGAGGCGGGTGAGCAGCGCGTCGGCGGCCCGTCCCGCCCAGCCGTGCGCGAGGCCGTCGGTGACCACGAGGAAGATCCGGGTGCCGCTGCCGTCGAGGAGTTCGGCGGGGTCGGCGCCCGATGTGGTGTTCCAGCGCAGCACGGGCGCACCGTCTGTGGGCAGGACCACCTTGACGGAACGGACGTCGCGGAAGGCCCCGCTGGCCTCCGCCGCGGAGGTCAGCCTCGCCAGGTCCTCGTCCCAGATCCGCACCGTGGGGGCGTCGTCGGTGAGCAGGACCAGATCGAACGCGGTGTCCTCGGCGCGCCGGAAGCACGGTAACCACAGGTCATCCGACAGAGCCCGCTCAGCGGTGGCGGCCTCGTCGAGTTCCAGCGCGGTACGGGAGGGGACCCGCCGGCCGGCACGGTGCAGGGAACGGGCGAGCAGGGCGGTACGCCGGGCGGGTTCGGGCCGCTCGGACCTGGGCAGGGGCAGCTGCGGCCGGCCCAGGCGCAGGGTCAGCGGGCCCTCTGGGTCGGCGTCCGGCATCGGCGGCGGCACGGGGGCAGGGGCCGGCGGTGTGAAGGAGGACTCGGGCATCCGCGCCGGCGGCGGCCCGGGCTCGGACTCCTGCAGTGGCGACGGCACCTCGGCCTCACCGCTGCCGGGGGTGTGGCCTCGGCTGTTCCAGTACGCGGCGAGCCAGACGGCGTCGGCGAGTTCCTGCCAGTGAGGAGCGGACTCCGACGCGTCTAGCATGCCGTGGCCCGCGGGGGTGCCGGAAGGGTGGGCCGACGGAACCGACCGGCCGGTGTCGCCGGGACCGGGTGAACGCTCGCCGGGAAAGCCGTTCATTCAGCGGCCCTTCGCGAGGTCGCGGAGCAACGACTCCACGAGCTTACGCCCGTCACCGTCCGCCTGGAAACCACCCATAGTGGTCAACTGGACAGCGTTGAGTAGTTGGTCGAGGGAATGCGTGCCGCCACCCTGCACCCGCTGCAGGAACTGGTCGACCAGCGGCTCTGCCTGCTCCTCGTCGGCTTCGAGGTGGCTGCGCACGATCGCCAGGAGCTGCTCCCTGCCCGGCATACGCATCTCAAGGGGCAGGCACCGCCTGCGGAACGCGGCCGGAAACTCACGCTCACCGTTGCTGGTGATCACCACGATGGGGAACTGGCGGCACTCCACCCTCCCCCGCAGGATGTCCGCGCGGCCGCCGGGGTCGTCGGTGTGGACGTCCGCCGTCTCGGCAGCGTCACGGGCCAGCTCCGCGACCTCGTAACTGCCGTTCTCGAGCGCATGCAACAGGTCGTTGGGCAGGTCGATGTCGCTCTTGTCGAGTTCGTCGATCAAGAGAACACGGGGGCGGTCGAAGGGCAGCAGCGCGGTGCCGAGTGGGCCGAGCGTGATGAAGTCGCCCAGCGTCGGCGGTCGGTACGTCCGCTGCTTCGCATCCGCGAGGTCGTCGGTGTGCTCTGAGGAGGAGGCGGGCGACGCAGTCCGAGGCGGGGAGTCAACGGGGTCGACGGCATGCGCCGCGGCTCGCCAAGCGGCTATGGCCTGGGCACGCCCGATGGCGTCGTAGGCGTACAGCCCGTCGCGCAACGTGGTGCGGCTGACGATGTTCCACGACAACACCCGGCCCAGGCCGAGTTCACGGGCGATCAGATAGGCCAGAGTCGACTTGCCGACTCCGGGCGGGCCCGTGACCAGCAGCGGCCTGCGCAGCAGCAGGGCCGCGTTGACCGTGTCGACCTCGGACTCGTCGAGGTACGGGGTGATGTCGACACGGCCGAGGCGGCGCAGCTCGGCGGGCTCGTCCGCGGGCGGCGCGGCCAGGGCGGGCCCGCCCGCGAACCGGCGCCAGGCCGGCGGCTCCGGCAGGGACGGCGTCGTCCCCCGCGGGGGCACTCCTGTGGCTTGGAACACCCGCCAGGCCTGCTGGCCGCGCTCCTCCTGCGCCGTCATGGCCGTGCCTCCTCAGTGTCGGCGCGCGGCTCTTCGCCGGGATCGGCCGCGTGATCGGAGTGAACAGAACCGGAGCCGTTGACAGAGCCGCCGGTGCTGATGTCGTGGGGGCCATGGCTGCCGTGCGCGCCGATGCCGGCGTCCTGCCCGGCCGGCCCGCCGAGGGTACCGCCCTGCTGGTCGGCCCCTGCGTAGATGAGCGCGTCCACCGTGTCCGCCGCGCCATGCATGATCGGGCCGGCTCCCGTGTGGACGTCGACGAGGCGCGTCGGGTCGTCCCAGAAGAAGGCGATGTGCCTGCCCAGCAGCCGCGGACCCGCCACGTCGTGTTCGGCCCTGCGCCGCAGCTTGTGAATCGCCAGGGGGATCTGGGAGGCCGTCGAGACCGTGGCGAACACGGCACTCACCACTTCCCTGCCCTCGGGCGCGAAAACCCCCCTGCGGTCCCAGACCGCGAGGCCGACACCCTCGGCGAGCGCCGCCTTGAGCGCCGTGAGGGCCGACTCGTCGCCGGGCGCGTCGAGGACCACCGCCGTGCAGCCGGGCTCGCCCGCGAGTACGGTCTGCCATTTGGCGAGGTCGCCGGGGTCGGGCCCGAGCCAGCTGTGGACCCTCACGCCGTCCAGGCGCAGCGTGCGCCATCGCTCGCGCCAAGCCTCGATGACGACCGCGTCGTCCGTCCGCATGCGGTCCAGACTGCGTAAGTGCACTGCGTATTTCAGCGCGAGCGACATGGCCGCGCCGTCCCCGAAACGAAGCCTCAGGCCGGCCATGTCGTGGTTCAGCAGTTCATACGGGAGCATGAACTCGACGTAGGCCGTGGGGCGCTCGAGGTCGGGGTGCTCGGCGGGCCCGTCGGGGCGCTGGTGGGCCCACAGCCGCGAGGCGCGACGCAGGGCCCGTTCGAGTGCGGAGGCGAGCCGGTCGAGGGTGGTCTCCTCGGGCTCGGCGGGCTGCGGGTCCCAGCGGCCGGGTCCCGTGTTGAACCAGGACCGTACGACGATCTCCCCCGAGGTGTCACGAGCCGGGTCGACGGCGACGATCAGGCAGCGCGGAATGTCCGGGTCGAGGACTGCGGTGGCACGACCGAGACGCCGCTGCTCGAGGACGTGGGTCAGCCCGGCGTGCTGTGCCCAGGAGCCGGCCCAGCCGGCGAGGGCCGCGGCATGCTCGGTGCCCGCTGCCTGCTCGGCGGCGTGGTCGACAAGCAGGACGGCGGGCGGCAGACCGTCCGGTTCGACCATGAACTCTGCCAGGTAGCGCAGTAACTGCGTGGGAGTGCGGTGGAGCGGCACCTCGCACATGACGTCGGCGGCGAGGTCGTTGCGCAGCCGGTCGGCGGGCAGGACGTCCTCGGCGGCCTCCAGGAGGCCGTGCGCGATGCGGATGTCGTATGCGCTGAGTGGCCCCTGCTGGAGGTTCACCGCGGTTGGCTGGTGGGGCGCCGTGGCGATGAGCCGGTGCAGTTCGGCAGCGGCTTCCGGACCTTCGTAGGCGTGGACGACGTCCACCAATACGAGCTCACCGTCCCGGACGCTCAGCGCCGCACGCACCAGGGTGACCACGTCCGGGCGCTGTTTGCTGCCCCGCAGGTCTATCGGGCGACCGAGATCCTGTCCGAGTGACTGAGCCAGCTCCAGGCGGCTCTGCGCGTCTTCGGTGCAGCCGAGTCGGCACATGGCGTCGGTCAGCACGTTCACAAGCGTACGCTCCGACGCACGCCTCACATCGCCTCCGGGCCCACCGAGTCCCGTTCCTGCCTCCACCGACCGTCCCCCAAGAGTCGGTACGCCTGTCTGTACCGCCCAGCGAAGTTAGCACGCCAACTCACCGTTAACCAGGCGGGTTTGATGCGATGAACGGGACGGCAGGTGCAGCCTGGCCCCACAGCCGTGGATCCACCGGCTCCGGCACCTCGAACACCGCATCGTGGCCCGGTCATTGAAACGCCCCGGGTTCGTCGGACATCTCAGCTGGTGGCGGTGACCCGACGCGGAGGTCGGCGCAAGAGGGGGCCCGTGCGGGCGACCGCACGCCCCACGGCCGTTCCCCGGCACCCGGATCCCCACAGGGCGGCAGCGGGGTGCCAGACGCCGACGACCGCCCCGCTTGACTCCCCGCTCGAGCGAACGTCCAAGGTGGCGCCTGTCCACGCCGCGGCGTCCCGGTCACCGGTTTCGGCCAAGTCGACGCTCGCGGGGTTTGAGGTCCCTACTTCGACAGCCAGGCGCTGAGGGCATGGATGAGCCGGTCGAGCGCGGGCTCGTCGCCGGAGCGGTCCGTCATGACTGAGCGGCCGTTGAACTGGAGCGTGTACTGGAGCATGTCGACCGCCCCCATGTTCATGGTGAACTCGGGAACGTCGGCCAGCGCCGGATCTCCGAGCAGCGTACGCAACTCCTTGAACTGGGTCACGCTGGTACGTCGGACGACCGGCCGGCCTTTCTCGCTGATGTAGACGGTGCCATCGCCCCGGAGGATGACCAGCTGGTGGACGCCCGCGAATCCGCCGGTGACGGTCATGGACACCAACTTCTGATCGGGCCCCGTGACGGGGACCGGGGTCGGGCTGCCGGGAGCGGCGGGGGACGTGGAGGCTGTGGTCGAGTGGGGTGACGCCGAGGTGGCGGAGGTCACGCCGCCGGTCGACGCGGCCGTGGGCGGCGCCGCAGCCCCGCCGCGCTCGAACGAGCAGCCGACCAGGCCCAGCAGACCAGCCGTGAACACCACCGCCGCCGCCCCCCTGCCCAGCACCGCGCCCCCGCCCGCCAATTCCCGCAACTGCACTGTGAATACCACGGAACCGCCCGTTCCGACCCCGCTGTCTATGACGGTGGCCGGCGTCGATCCGCCCACCGCCGACGTGGGGACTGCGCGGCGGAGGGGGCGCACCTTGCGTTGCACTCAGACCCACTTCAAGGAACCGACCAAGTCTCCGGTCATGACTGCGCGGCGATGTCCTGTTGACAAGAGGAGAGACGGATGCGGCAACCGACACCCCCACAGCGCACTGCGGCAGCTGGACGTGCTCATGGGTGAGTGGGACATGTGGGCCGCCGGCCACAGCGCGGGGCCGGCGGCATGCGGTTGATCTCTTGTCTGATATTGTCCACGGGCGAATCGCGCCACTGCCGAGCCGAACTTCCGCCGGGCGGTGACGACAGAAGGAGGCCCGATGCTCGGTGCCCTCGGGATCAGCGAGTTCGATGAGCGGGTCTACCGCGCGCTTGTGGCCGAGCCGGACCGGACGGCGCGAGAGATCGCCGAAGACCTTGGCACCACGCCCAGCCGGACACGGCACGCGATGGCCCGGTTGGTGGAACTGGGCATGCTGCGCACAGAAGGACACGGCCGGTACCGGCCGGTCAGCCCGCGGACCGCATTGAGCGCACTGCTCGCCAGACGCCGAGCCGATTCCGAGGCGGCGTTCGCCGCGGTGGGGGACGTGGTCGATGACCTGGCAAGCGAGTACCGAGCCAACCGACTGCAGGGACATCCGACCGAGCTGGTGGAGGTGATCACCGGTGAGGAGGCGATCACCCTTCGGGTGGCCGAGCTGACCCAATCCATCCGCACCCACTTCTGGGTGTTGGACCGGCCACCGTACCTGGGCCCCTACAGCACCGAGTTGGAGGAGACCTTCACCAGGGACCTGCTGGACCGCGGCGTCGACATACGGTCCGTGTACAGCCCGGAGGCGCTGGAGCAACATGGCCGATTCGAGCTGATCACCCGCCTCGCCCAGCTCGGCGAGCAGGCCCGGCTCCTGCCGACCGTGCCGTTCAGGCTGCGGATCATGGACCGCCGTGTCGCACTGGTCGCACTGATCGGAGGACGGTACGACAAAATCGCCGTCGTCCATCAATCAGGTCTGCTCGACGCACTCCTCGAGCTGTTCGACATCTACTGGCAACGGGCACAACCCATCGTCTCGACGACTTCGGTGACCCCCGACCAGCCGAGCACGGATGATCTCCTGCTCCTGAGAA
>NZ_JAYWVC010000197.1:0-14236 GCF_036281785.1 Streptomyces chiangmaiensis
CGGCAGCACCCGACCATGCCGCACCCGCCACCCAGTGGGGAAGAAGACCCCAACGCCCAAGAAAAACAAGACCACTCCGGCCCCTGAGCCAGGGCAAAACGGTAAAAGTAAAGCTTAGTCAGGTTGTATGGGCATCGCGTCTTCGCCGAGCTGCAGGCCCGTGTCGACGCCCGCCAGGCGGTGCGCGACGCGTGGGCAGAGGGCATCGAGCACGCTGTCCAGCTGTCTGTTCTTGCCGAGGCCGGCCTCCGCGACGACGCCTCGCTCGCGGCCGCTGGGTTCGAGCCGGTCCTGCTCGCCGCGATTGAGCGGGGTCAAAGCTGGGGCGGTCCGTCCAAGGCGGCCGCCGCCGTGTGAACCCCGCCCGTACCGACACCGCGCCCCGGAGCGAGGGCCAACAGGAGGTGACACCTCTTCTGACTGTCGCAGAAGAGGTGTCGGCGGCCAGAAGAGGCTTGCCCAGCGGGTGTGACGTGCGGGCAGGCTTGCCCGAGGGATGCTGCAACCCTCGGTGCACCCCTCGGTCCCCCTGTCCAAGCAACGGTGGGCGCAACCGGCGGCACTTCTCCTACGGCCGGCACTGCCGGGTCATCCTGACGGTGTACGAGATGAAGCGGCTCGGCCGTTTTACCGATCGTCGATCTGGCCGGATGGGCTCTGAACTGCACGGATGCGTCGCGTAGGTGTCCGTGACGCGGCGGGCTCGGTGGCGAGGACGCCAGCCAGGTCCGCACCCGCAACACCCCCGCCGTCATGGCAGCTCTCCGCGACATCGTCCGCGGCACCCTCCGCCTCGCCGGCTGGGCCAACACCGCCAGCGGGCGCCGCGCACACACCGCCCCCGCGAGCGCCCACACACTCCACGGCATCCCGTGATCAAACCAGACATTCGCGGACTACTCCGGGGCCCTGTCCCAGGACCGGCCCGGAGTAAGCCCTCATTGGGAAAGCCCGTCGTGCCGGCGGTGCTACGGCAACTTCGCGACGGCCGACCCCATCGCTGCCCTGCGGCACGCGCCCAGACGCATGTGATGGACACCATCACCGGTGCGCACTGGGCGGCCTTCGTACTGCAGGGCTGGTCGACTGGATGAGTAGCCGGTCCCGGCGTCGCCTCAGGCGGCGGCGAGGATGTCGAGGACCGAGATCACGGTGGCGCCGGGCGCCAGGCCCTTCGGAGGATGCGCGCCGTACGCAAGCTTCGCCGGGATGACCGCGAGGATCCGGCTGCCGACCCGCTGGCCGACCAGCGCGCGGTCCCAGCCCGCGATGACGTTGCCCCGGCCGATTACGACGGGCAGCGGGCCGCCGTCTGCGCGGGAGCTGAGGAAGAGGTCCGCCTCGTCCTTGCCGCGGGCGGTCTCCCAAGCAGCCGAGGAGTGCTGGAGGACCAGGGTCTGCCCGGCCTTCATCACCGGCCCGGTGCCGTCCACCAGGCGCTTGACGACCAGCCCCTTGGGAGCAGCACGGTCGGGGACGGTGAGCGTAGCGGTACCGTCTCCCCGGTTCATGCGCACCTCGGGCAAGGCATCGGAGATCGGCTTCTGCTCGCCGGAGACGAGGGCACGGGCACCGATGACGTTCACGATGTCCACGGCGAACACGACGGTGTCCTTGCCGGTGACCCCGAGCTGGGCGCTGCCGGTCGTCCCGTACGCGGCCGCGGGGGGTGCGACGACCAGGATTCGGCTACCGGCGCGCTGGCCCTGCACGGCCCGGTCCAGGGCGGGCAGCGTCGCGCCCCGCCCGACGGCGAACACCTGGGGGCGGGCCCCCTTGTCGTACGAGCCGGGCAGCGCCTTGCCGGTGCGCCACACCTTGGCGGTGTAGCGGACGACGGCCACGTCGCCGACGTGCGCCGAACGTCCCCGCCCCCGTGTCTGCGGCGCGACGACGAACTTGCCGCTCGGCGCGGACTTCGGAACCGAGATCGTGGCCGGGCTCCCGAACTGCCCCGAAACGGTGGGCAGTACGGCATCCGTGCGCACCGCGGCGGGCACGGCCTTCGCGTGCACCGGCACCGAAGGGGCCGCAAGCGGCCGGTGCCAGCCGTCAGGCCGCCAATGGTCAGATGAGGGTTCACTGCTGCACCCCACCAACAGGAGGGCGGGCGCTATCAACAGCGCAGCAAGACGACGCATCGATCTCCACTTCCACAGAAACTTTCCGACCATTTCTCAAACCCGGAAATAATCAGGACGAGTAACGTTTACCGGCCACTTATGACATACGAAATGAAGGCCACGGAAGCGACCAGGGTCATGAGCAGTTTGACAGGGCCATGCCCGGAGCGGTAGCTGCCCCAGGAACGTGCGCGGCTCCAGCCTCCCCTTGTTGTGGCAGGGTTTACTCCGGCTCTCAAATACATATATCCGAAGCCTCAGTTCCCGGGTTCCATGTGCACGGCTGCTCCGCAGGCTCTGGCTGCGGCAAGGGCCCGTTCGACAGCCTCATCCGACAGATCCACCCAGACGCGAACGGGAGACTCGACTGTTCCGAAGAGTTGGTGGTCTCCTTGCCAGACTTCTGCGTTGATCACTCGGTGAGCAAGGCGGGAAAAGTGAGTGACATGCTCATCGCGCGTCAGATCGAGTTGTACCCCCATCAAGGGGTCACGCCGTGTGAACCAGTGCCGTCGGGACGGCGACTCCCGTTGCAGGCGGGCCATTTCGGTCACCTCTTGAAAGGACGTCGCTACCTGCTCATCAACCAGCGGTTCATCCGTGTAGAGGTCGATAAGGGTCTGTGTGTCACCGGCTGAGAACTCGACGGCGATTTTTGAGAGGAAGATCTCCAGATCGCGTGGCGTCGTCGCCGCAATGTACCTCGTCATTCAGCTCTCTTCCTTTGAGTGAAGGCGGGCCCCTACCACCGCTCCGGATGGTAGGGGCCCAACTTCATGGGGGCTCGGACTAGACCGGCGGGCACTGCCGTCTCGGATAGCACGGGTAGCGCCACCTATTGATGGGATAGGTGAAGATCGGCGGTCCTATCCAGCCTGTGCCCCGGAAGAACCGGCTGCCCCACCCGATCGCCCACCTGAATGCGTTCCGTGCGCGGAAGTGCCGCTTACCGATGTTGAGGTGCCATCTGTTGTGCTTGTCCCATTCGAAGCGGATTCGGTGATTCCGAAAGTGTAGTCCTGGCCGGCCGTCCCGCATCACGAAATGCCGGTTCCTCTTGTTGAAGAAGAGGCACTTCGTTGCCGAGCAGCCGAAGATCCGCTTGATGTGGCCCCATACACCCCACTTACCGTCAAGATCGTAGCAATCGATCGGGTCGCCGCTGCAGTACTCGTAGGCATTGGCGTTGCCGCCCGGGACAGGGTCCACTGACCTGAAACGACCACTGGCGGGGTCGTAGAGGCGTACACCCATGAGAGTGGCGCCGGTGACGGTTTCGCTGGAGCGCTGCTCGCCGCCCAGCCAGCCGTAGCGGGTCGCGGTGGTGCCGGTCTCGGGGTTTCCGTACTCGTCGTAGGCCGACGCGACGACGGGCTTGGTGGTGTCCAGCGGGAGCTGGACGGTGCAGTCGCCGTGGATGTCGGTCAGCTGCAGGACGGTGTTGCCCGTGGCGTCGGTGGTGGCGTCGAGGTCGCCGCCGATGCCTTGGACGTTGCGGGTGATGGTGCCTGTGGTGTCCTCCTTGATCCAGTCGGGGCTGTCGCCGTCGCTGCCGTAGTGGTTGACCTTGGTGCCGGTCTGGGTCCAGGTGCCAGCGTTGTTGGTCTCTGTCGTCCAGGATGCGAGGCGCTGGGCGGCGTCGAGGGTCCAGGTCTGCCGGCTGGTGCCGGAGGTCTGCTGCTGGACCAGGTCGTTGGTGTAGTAGGCGATGGTCGCGCCGGACGCCTGGGTGGTGGTGCGGCCGAAGGCGTCGTAGACGATGCCCGCGTTCACCAGCCGGTCGGCGCTGTCGTAGGTGTTGGTGGTGCTGGTCGCACCGGTCGAGGTGCACGCGGCTCCGGCGGCGCTGACGCTGGTGGCCAGGGCAGTGCGGTTGGTGTTGTTGTCGAAGGTGTAGCCGCGGCGGGTGCAGGTCCCGTCCGGGGCGGTGTCGTCGGCCTGGGTCAGGCGGCCGGTGTTGTCGTAGGTGTAGGCGCGGAAGTAGGTCTGGCCTGCGGTGTCGGTGTCGGTGACGGTCTGGCCCTGTATGGAGTGGTCGGCAGTGTCGGAGGCGACGACGGTGCCGTCACTGTCCTTGGTGTAGACCCGGGAGGTCTCCGCGCCGGTCTCGTCCTGGGTCAGCGTGAGGGTGTAGCCGCCGGGCAGCTGCTCGGTGGCCAGCTCACCGTCCGCGTCGTAGGTGGCGTTGAAGGTGCCCGCGACGGAGTCGATGCGGGAGGTCTCCACACCGCGCGGGTCCTTGGTGGTGTCGTAGGTGTAGGTGGTGGTCGACGGAGCGGAGTCGGTCACCTTGGTGGTGCGGCCCTGCGCGTCGTATTGGGTGGCCGCGGTGTTGCCGCTGCCGTCGCTGTAGGAGATCTCCCGTCCCAGCATGTCGGTGACATGGGTGATGGTCTGGCCGTTGGACGTGACGGTGGCTATGTCACCGCTGTCCGGGTCGTACGTGGTGGTGGTGTCTGGAACCGCGGTGCCCACCCCGCCGGTCACCGACACCAGGGTCGGACGCCCGGCGGCGTCAGAGGTGGTTGTGGTGGTGCGGGTGACGCCGCCCGCGGTCTCGGTCAGCTTGGCGGTGTTGCCCCACCGGTCGTATTCGGTCGTCTTGGTGGGCAGCTGGGTGGGGTTGGTGCCGCCGCCGGTGATGTCACCGGCCGGTCCCGTGGAACACACCAGGTCCGCCCACTCCGGACGCCCGTTGCACGCGCCCGTACCCGTCGCCGAGTAGTAGGTGGTCACCGTCGCACCGGCGTCGGTGCCGTTCGACTTGGGCAGGGTGGTCTTGGTGACCCGGCCCTGGGTGTCGTACGACGTGGTCTTGACGAGGTTCAGACCGCCCGGGTCGTCCGTGGTGGACGTGGGCAGGCCCTTGACCCAGTCGTACGCGGTCTTCGTGGTGCGGGTGTCGCCGTCGGACGGGTAACCGTCCACGTAGGCGCCGGTGGTGACGGTGGTCGGCTGGTTGGACACCGTGGCCGTACCGTCGGTCGGGCGCCCCTCGTCGTACGCCGTCACGGTGTGCTGGCGTGCCGCCACCTCGCTGCCCGCGGGCAGGTCGGTGCCACCCGTGCCGGCGTGCAGCACGCCGGTCAGTGTGGTCATGTGCAGCGGGCCGAAGCTCTCCAGCTCGCGCTGGCCGTCACTGGAGTACACGTGCGTGGTGGACAGCTGCTCCGCACGGTCCGCCGTGGACATGCCGCTGATCCCGAGCAGGGTCTGCTCGGACTGTGCTGCACCGCTGATGGTGAGCGCCAACTCACGGTTGCTGGGGGACAGTTCACGGACCGTGTTGCCGAAGTGGTCGTACTCGGTCGTGGTCAGGTGGCCACCCGGCGTGGCGCTGTTGACCTCACGACCGGACGCGTCCGCGTACGAGATCGAAGCGCGGGTGTAGCTCGTCGCCATCAGGGCCGAGCCGTCGTGCGACGCGGGCACGGCATCGGCCGGGAAGACCGCCGTCGCGTCGGACGGCACGTCCGTCTGACCCCAGGCCGCGACGTCGGTGGCGCCCATCGAGTACGGTGCATTGGTGCCGGTCAGCGGTACGTCGTAGACCATGCTGGCCGAGGCCGTGCCGCCGTCGGTCTGCGTCTTCGAGCCCGGCACCAGGGTGGGACGGGAGGCGGAGAGCAGCATGCCGGGGCCCGCGGTGGCCGCGTTGCCGGCCGTGCCGTAGGTGAAGGTCCACGGCAGCTCGCCGGGCGGCGTCAGGGTCGCGACCCGGCCCGCACTGTCGTACGTGTAGGCGGTCTTCAGCGCCGGCGAGATCCGGGGGTCCCAGCTCTCGCGCAGCCGGCCGGAGTCGTCGTAGTCGTACTGCGCGATCACCGTCGCAGTCGCGGAGGCCGCGCCCGGGTCGGTGGCCCACAGCTTGATCTGCGACACCTGGCCCGCGTAGTCACCGTACACGGAAGACGTGGCCGTCGTGGAGGTGGCGTACACGTACTGCAGGACCCGGCAGCCCTTGGTCGAGGGCGCCGTCTCACACGTCGCTGAACCAACCGCAGACGTCGGCGCGATCACATACTTCGGGCGCGCCAGGGTCAGCGAACCGTTGACGACCTTCTCCGACACCACCTTGGTCGTGGAGTTGTCGGTCGGCAGATAGGTCGTGGACACTTGCCAGGTCGTGGCAGCAGGGTCGACCTTCGCGAACGTGGTCGTCGTCCCGTCGGTGTCCTTCAGCGTGAATGATCCGGTCAGGGACCCGGTCAGGGTCAGGTCCTCCGCACCCGGCTCGCTCTTCCAGCCACTAGCAGAGGTGGCTGTGAATCCGATCTCGTCGCCGTCCACGTCCACGACTGCCACCGAGGTGGACGAGGTCTGGCGGAGGTAGGCGTAGTCGGAGTCGGAGATCTCCGCGGTGGTGCCGGCGGTCCACTGAGGGCCGAAGATCGCCACCTGGCCCTCGGCCTGCGCGCCCGCGGTCGGCTTCCGCGACGAAGCCGTGCGTGAGACACTCATGTCGAACACGGACGCGTCCGTCGCCGACAGTGTGTAGTCACCGGTCAGGTCGTTCACCGACCCCGGACCGACGTCGTCCGACGGCGCGGTGCCCGCGTTGCGGTCCACGGTGACCGTCGACGGCGGCGAGTAGCCGGTCGTCGTGCCGTCGGTGAACGCGGCGCGGATGTCGACCGGGCCGTCCTCGGTCAGCGACGTGGTGATGTTCCACGTCAGCGCGGGCGGCGCACCGTTGGGGGCGGCCAGCGGCCAGGCCGTCACGGGCGAACCGTCGCTGTTCTTCGTGACGTCCGCGAGCGGCACGTCGTGCCAGCTGTCGGTCTCACCGCGGCGGTACTGGTACGTGACCCCGGTGTAGGTGGGCTTGCCGGTGGCGGCCAGGGCCACACGGCGCGCGGGCCGGTCGCCGTCACCGGGGCTGAGCAGCGCGGCACCGTCCGCTCCCACGCCGAAGGAGTACTTGGTGGTGGCCGTCGACAGGTTGCCGCCCGAGTCGATGGTCCGGGCGTACAGCGTGTGCCAGCCGTCGGCGGGCGTGATGGAGATGTTCAGCGGGTCACCGCCGTTGCCGTCCACCGTGTCGTACACGCTCTGCGCCATCGCCGGATCGTCCAGGCCCCACTTGAAGCCCTGCCCGTCCGTCGACGTCGTGTCCAGGGTGCAGGTCACGGCGCCGGTCGCCTTCGCCGACCACGTGTCCTGCGGATACGAGGAGCAGCTGATGGACGGGACCGCGGGCAGGCCCGTGTTCAGCACGAACGGGGTGTACCCGGTCCAGGACCCGTAGTCGGTGGAGTCATACCCCCGCACCCGCAGGCGCAGGTGCTTGCCCGCCGGGAAGGCGTTGGCCGACGGGACGGCCAGGGTCGCCGTGGAGCCGGGCGCCACACCCGCGCTGGTCGCGGTGTAGGTGTAGGTGGTGTCGTTGAACGCGGGGTCCGGGGTCACCTCGAACTGGGCCTTGACCGTGCCGCCGTCCGCGTCCGTGACCTTCGCCGACAAAGTCGGCGTCAGCGAGGTCACGTACCGCTTGCCGTTGTAGGCGTTCACGGCCGAGGGCGAGACCGCGGTCGCGGTCGGGACGGCCGGGTAGGAGTTGTAGGTCACCACCAGCTTCGGCGCGTACCCCGAGACGGAGTAGTTGGCCGAGCGGAACCGGCGCCAGGCGGTGGAGTCGGCCTCGTTGGCACTCGCCACCTGCAGACCGTAGTTGGTAGCGCCGTTGGCCCAGTCCTGCACCATGCCCGTGAGGGTCCAGTTCGACCAGTTGGCGGGGCAGGAGGAGTCGTAGCCCCAATGCCCGGTGTTCGTCGCCTTGTTGGTGGTCGTGGTCGTGGGCTGGGCACCCCAGGTGATCGACGTCGAGGACCACGACGAGGTGATCCGCTTGGCGTCCGTGGTCGCACCCGACGTCGAGCAGGTCGCCGAGTAGTAGCTGTACAGCGACATCGTCGCCGACTGGATGTGCTTGCCCGTGAACGGCGACACATCGAACTTCAGATACGACCGGGCGATGTCCGCGCCCCCGTCGTACGTCCCCGACTTCAGCTCCTGCGAGCCGATCTGCGAGTCCGGGTAGTCCGGGTTCTGCACCCACGTGTCCGTCGTGACCGCCAGCGTGGACGTCGGGTCCACGGTCACCGGATAGGTGAGGGCGGGGTCCGAGAGGAACTTTTGGTCCGGTGTCAGGACCAGGGTCTGCGACCCGTCCGCGGCGGTCTCGACCTTCGTGGCGACCCGCGCCCGGTGCGCGGACTCGCCCGAGCGCCGGTCCCGGGACGCGTCCCACATCATCGGCGCCGACGCCTCGGCCACCAGCTTGCCCGCCGCGTCCTTCAGCAGCAGGTGCCCCGACCGGGCCTGAGACAGCTTAAGCCCGTCGAGCTGCAACGGAATCCGGTACGACACCGGGCCGTTCGGCCTGCTCGCCAGCACCACGTCCTCGGAGAAACCCTGCTTGAGCGCAGTGACCTTCAGCGTCTGACCTGCGCCCACGTCGTACGAGGCCGTCGACCCCGACACCTTCGGCGCGGGCAGCTTGCTCTGCCAGCCCATGGCGAACCGGGTCTTGCCCCGGGCGACCGACGCCAGTCGGCTGTCACCGCCGTCGGAGACGGCGATGTCCGCGGCCGCCGACTTCGGCTTCAGATCGGCGCCCACGTCCGACAGCGAGGTGTCGATGTCCTGCCACTTGCCGTTCCGCTTCACCCGCACCGGGCCGGCGAACGACTCGGTCTGGAACGACCCCGACGGCAGCGCCCACGTCGTCGAATCCGCCGTCCGCGCCGACAGCACCTCGATCCTGCGGCCCTGCAGGCGGGCCATCAGCACAGCCGAGGCCGTATCGTCCGCCTGCGCCGGGCCGGCCGGTTTCTTGGCCTTACTCGTGGAAGCGGCGACAGCTCCGGTCTTGCCGACCGCGACGGCCTCGCCGGTGGCATCCAGCACCAGCGCCGCCTCGGCCAGCAGCGCCAACGACAACGCGACGGCGATTCTTCTTCGATGCCGGGATCTCTGTGGTATTCGAGCTTTCGCCGTTCTTGGCCACGCTTTTAGGCGTGCGTGAATCATCCACAACTCCTGGTTGCAACAGCGGTGTTCGGACGTGGGGGGGGCGGGCCAATGATCCACACGCGCCGGAGCGGCGACTTTACCCAAGCCAAGATCATGCCGCGTTTCGGTAAAAACACGAGGTCGGGTGTCGAATGTTGACCAGTTTAGAGATCCGCCCCCTGGGGTAATCCCGATCCCCTGAGATCGCCAGCCACCGGCCGTTCATGCCGAATTCATCCGCCAGTAAGATCGCTTTCCTGCGCAAGGTGTACCGGGTTTTGCTGATTCTTGAAAGAATACGCACCCAACTCGGGCAACCGATGGTATTTCGATGACCAGTTCGCGTGAAGTCTCGATGAAATGAGCCACGCTACTGCGCGATCACCATCGCGGGCACGGGATGACCGTCGCGGTCGCGGTGGGGAAGCCCCTCCGTCGGCCGGACAAGTCTGCGGCCGCCGCGTCGTGCGGTGTGCGCGGCCTCGCACATGATCCAGCGCAGCCAGGGTCCGAGCAGGGCCCCGGAGTAGTTGATCTTTGTTCGGGTTCGTCCGGGGCTGTCGGATGAGCGGGGGGGGGGTCGGCCCGGATGCAGGACGAGCACGGCCCCGTGGATCATGGAGTTCTCTACGCTGCCAGATCCTCGAGGTGCCGTGCTCGCCGCTCCATCTTCGCTCATGCTTGTATCCGTCTCGACGCCGGTGTCGCCGTCCAGCGCTGGAGACACTGCCTCGACCCTCCGCTCAGATCGTGAAATTGCTGGGCTGCTGGCCGAGTTGGGCTCGGTGCCTGATCCCCGCGATCCACGCGGGCGACGCTATCGGCTGTCCGCCTTGCTGGGGATCATGGTGTGCGCGATGACCGGGGCCGGCCACGACTCCTTCACCGCGATCGGCGAGTGGTGCCATCGCACCGCCCGGGACGCGCCCGCCGCCCTGACCCGGCTCGGAGTTCCCACCGACCCGTTCACCGGACGGCTGCGTGTGCCGGACGAGAAGACCTTCCGCGACTTGGCAGTCCTCCTGGACCCGGCCGAACTGACCCGAGCCGGCTTCGACTTCCTGCGTCCACTGCTGGACCGGGCCCCGGCCGCCGATGCGCGTACCCCCGACGGAGTGCGCGAGCGCGAACAGCGCCGCACCCAGCGAGCCGCCGCCACCGGGGAAAGCCGTCCCGCCCGCCGACGCGCATACGCGGTGGACGGCAAATACCTGCGCGGCGCCCGACGCGCCGACGGCGGCAAGGTGATCGTCCTGTCCGCGGTCCGGCACGGCGACGGCACCACCATCGCTTCGCGGGAGATCGCCGCGAAAACCAACGAAATCCCCGAGTTCGCACCGCTGCTGGACCAGATCGACGACGCCGACCTGACCGACACGGTAGTCACCGCCGACGCCTTATGCCGACATCGGCATAAGGCATCTTATGAAGACCTGCGGGTTATGCCGACCTGCTGTCCGGGGGAGACGCTGGCAGCGGTATCCCCGGACAGCAGGTCGGCATAATCAATCGCCGGATCGACGTTGTCTCTCTTCCACCCACGGAGAGGGAAGAAGGTGAGAAATCCTGCGCTGGTCCAGGTCCTGGGCCCGCTGGCACCGTTCACGGAAGGGTTCCGTCAACGGCTGGAGATGCTCGGATACGCTCCGCAGTCGCGGGTCGTCCACCTGCGAGTGATGGCCCACCTGAGCAGCTGGCTGGAAGAACGCGGGCTGGACGGCTCGGCGTTGAGCGCCTCGGTCGCCGGCGGGTTCATGGACGACCGACGGGCCGCTGGTCACCGTGATGCGCGGTCCGGCCGTTCACTGCGGCCGTTGATGGAGTACTTGTGGGAGATCGGGGCGGCTCCGCAGCCCGTGCCACAGCAGGTGGTCGGGCCGGTGGAGGAGGTGTTGGCCGACTATGCCGCCTACCTGCTCCACGAGCGGGGGCTGGCTGTGCCGACTGTTCAACGCAGTACGGACCTGGTCCGCCCGTTCCTGGCAGCCCAAGCCGCCGGTGACCGGCTCAACCTGGAAGCGCTGACCGCCGCGGACGTCACCGCGTTCGTGATCGCCCTTGTCGAAAGCGTCTCGCCCGCGACAGTGCAGCGCACGGGTACGGCCCTGCGCTCGCTGTTGCGTTTCCTGCACCTGCGCGGGACGATCGGCTCCTCGCTGGTGGGCGCGGTGCCCACCGCCGCCAACTGGAAACTGGCCGGGCTGCCGAAGTATCTGACACAAGAACAGGTTGCCGCGATGGTGGCCTCGTGCGACCGGAACACCGCCGTCGGACGGCGGGATCTGGCGAGCTTGACGCTGCTGGGCCGGCTGGGGCTGCGGGCCGGCGAGGTCGCCGCGCTGAGGTTGGAGGACATCGACTGGCGGCGCGGTGAGATCACCGTGCGTGGCAAGGGCAACCGGCACGAGCGGCTCCCGCTGCCGACCGATGTCGGGGAGGCGATCGTGGCCTACCTGGGCCACTTCCGTCCCGCCGCCGCGGGTCGGGAGATGTTCGTCGGTGCGCGGGCCCCGCATCGGGCGCTGACGCGGGGCGCGGTCACGCAAGCGGTGGCCCGCGCGTCGCGCCGCAGTGGCCTGGAGACGATCTACGCGCACCGGCTGCGTCACACCGCTGCGACCAGCATGCTCCACGCGGGCGCGTCGCTGGAGGAGATCGGTCAGGTGCTGCGGCATCGGCATGCGCTGACCACGGCCGGTTACGCGAAGGTGGACCACGAGGGCCTGCGCGCACTGGCCCGGCCCTGGCCGGGAGAGGCCGCGTGAGCGAGTTGCACCGGTGGTTGCAGGCGTACCTGGCCGTCCGCCGGGCCATGGGGTTCAAGATGGAACGCCACGAGAAGCTCCTGACGCAGTTCGCGGACTACCTCGCAGAACATCGCGTCTCCACGCTGACCATCGAGCACGCCCTGGCCTGGGCGACGTCTCCGAGTTCGGCCGATCCGCGTTGGTGGGCGGCGCGGCTGTCCATGGTCCGTGGCTTCGCCGTCCACCTGCACGCGCTCGACCCTGCCCACCAGGTGCCGCCGAGTGGGCTGATCCGGCACGGTTCTCGACGCACCGTTCCCCACATCTACACCAGTTACGAGATCGGCTCCCTGATCCGGGCCGCCGGCCAGCTGTCCTTCCCGCTGCGGGCCGGGACCTACCAGACCTTGATCCGCCTGCTCGCCTGCACCGGCATGCGTGTGGGGGAAGCGATCCGGCTCGACCGCGAGGACCTGGACGACAAGCTCGGCGTGCTCACCGTGCGCGGCACGAAGTTCGGCAAGTCCCGGCAGCTGCCCCTGCACCCGACGGCCGCCGCGGGCCTGGAGGAGTACCTGCGGCTCCGCGGCCGACTGCTCCCACAGCCGCACACCAGCGCGCTTCTGCTGTCCACCAGGGGCTCCCGACTGCGCTACGAACGCGTCTGGGACACCTTCCATCGAATCCTCGGACAGGCGGAACTGACACCTCGTTCACCGACGAGCCCGCCAAGAATCCACGACCTGAGACACACCTTCGCGGTCACCACGCTCTTGGACTGGTATCGGGACGGCGTCGACGTGCAGGCGATGCTGCCACGTCTGGCGACCTACCTCGGCCACGCCGATCCCAAGCACACCTACTGGTATCTGTCCGCCGCTCCGGAACTGCTCGCGCTGGCGGCCGACCGCCTCGACTCCCATCAGAAAGACCCCCGTTGACGACCCTCGCCCCCACCTTGCAAGCGTTCTTCACCGACCGGCTGGCCCGGCAGCGGCAGGCCAGCCCCCACACCATCGCCGCCTACCGCGACGCGCTGAAACTGCTGCTGACCTTCGCTGCCGAGCGCACCGGCAAGCAGCCCTCCCGCCTCGAGATCAGCGACCTGGACGCGCCCGTGATCGGCGCGTTCCTCGACCACCTGGAAACCGAACGCGGCAACGGCATCCGCACGCGAAACGCCCGACTGGCCGCCGTGCACGCGCTGTTCCGCTTCGCCGCCCTGCAGCACCCGGAGCACGCGGCCGTCATCCAGCGCGTCCTGGCGATCCCGCCCAAACGCTTCGACCGCAGACTCGTCACCTACCTCACCGAACGCGAGGCCGCCGCGCTGATCGCCGCCCCGGACAGCACCACCTGGACCGGGCGGCGCGATCACGCCCTGCTGGTACTTGCCATCCAGACCGGCCTGCGGGCCTCCGAACTCACCGCGTTGACCTGCTCCGACATTCGTCTGGGCACCGGCGCGCACGTCAACTGCCTGGGCAAGGGCCGCAAACAGCGGATCACTCCGCTGACCTCCACCACCACTGCGGTGATCAGCGCCTGGCTGGCCGAACGTCGCGGAGCACCCACCGAACCACTGTTCCCCAGCCGGTACGGCACCGCGATGAGCCGGGACGCCCTGGAGCGGCGGCTGGCCAAACACGCCACGACCGCCGCCCACGCGGAGCCGACCCTGCTCGAGAAGAAGATCTCGCCTCACGTTCTACGACACACCGCAGCAATGCGCCTACTCGCAGCCGGCGTCGACAGCACTGTTATCGCCCTCTGGCTGGGCCACGAGAGTGTCGCCACCACCCAGATTTACATACACGCCGACCTCGCCCTCAAGGAGCAGGCACTCGCCCGCACCGCGCCACTGGACACCGCACCAGGCCGCTACCGCCCATCCGACGTCGTCCTGGCGTTCCTCGAAGCGCTGTGACTATGCCGACCTGCTGTCCGGGGATACCGCTTCCAGCACCTCCACCGGACAGCAGGTCGGCATAACCTGCAGGTCTTCATAAGACGCCCTGCACGCCCAGCGCACCCACGCCGAGTACCTGGTCGAACAGCGCGACGCGCACTACCTGCTCACTGTGAAGAACAACCAGCGCAAGCTGGCCGCCCAGCTGCACAGACTGCCCTGGAAACAGGTCCCCGTCCTGCACGTCCAGACCGGACGCGGCCACGGCCGCGAGGAACGACGCCTCGTCCAAGTCGTCTCCGTCAACGGGCTGCTGTTCCCGCACGCCGCCCAGGTCCTGCGCATCCAGCGTAAGCGCCGCCGCCTCGGCACCAAACGCTGGAGCACCGAGACCGTCGACGCCGTCACCGACCTGACCGCCGACCAGGCCGGCGCGGAAGAGA
>NZ_JAYWVC010000198.1:0-14221 GCF_036281785.1 Streptomyces chiangmaiensis
CGCGTGAGCCTACTCCGGCCCTTGCGCGGGGCGCTGACCGGGTGGCCGCCTCGGGGCCCGCGCGCGTAGACCTGTCAACACCCGGCGCCGCGCCGGTACTTGCCCGAAGGGGTACTGGCGGGCGCCGGGATCGCCGTAATCCGAGAGGGGAGATACGGCGACTTTGGTGTGCCGGTATCCGGAGCGGAGCATCGCCGTGCCCCGAGGAATCACTTGACGGCACGGCGGTCAGGCCACGCCGAGATCGCGTTTTTAAGTTAATTAGCAATTAATATTGACAGACTTCAGGGGCCTGGGCACAGTTTCCGCCGTGGCACCGGCGCCCGGGACAACTGGAGCATGGTGCCGCGTACCCCAACTCTCAGGAGAATCAGGTGGCTTCGCATCGTGCAGAGACGGCGCGTGTGCGGCGGACCGCGGCGGTGCTCGGCGCTGCGGCGCTGGTCGGGTCGGCCTCCCGGCGGCACACGCCGCGGACGACCAGGGCGCGCCGCACTATTACGACAGCGGCCTCGCCCGCACGCCGTACATGGGACGGAACACCTACTACGGGCTCGGTGCCCCGACCGAGGACCAGGTCAAAAAGGTCGCCGACCACCTGGTCGGCAGCGGGTTGCGCGACAGCGGCCACAACATCGTGGGCGGCACGCTGACGGATGCGCCGACCGTGGCCTTCGCGGGTCCGGACGACTGGACGCTCTTCGCCCGCGGTGCGGACGGCAGGCTCTGGTCGCGCGGCCCGGCCTCCGGCTAAACCTCGCTGGGCGCCCCGCAGGACCGGGCGTTCTACGGCCGTCCGTAGGGCGTCGTGGACGACGGGGGTCGGCTGCATGTGGCCGTGCGCACCCCCGACGACTCGGTCTGGACGCGGACCCGCGACGCCTCCGGTCGGACTGGACGGTCCTCGGCGGCACGATCGGCGGCAGCCCGACGCCGGTGGCCCCCGGCGGCACGGTGCACCCGTACGCCCGTGCCGGTGACTGCACGCTGTGGATGCGCAGCTGGACTGCGTGCGGCGACTGGGCCGGCAGGAGCAAGGACAACGACTTCGTCAGCGGCGCCTTCGACGGCGCACTCGGTGCCGTAGCCGGACCGGACGGTGGCGTGCCGGCCGCCTTCCGCGGAGTGGACGGCCGCGTCCACCGGACCGAGCTCTGAGCTCCGCGCGCCGACCCCGCTCCACCTGGTTTCACCTGCTCAACCCGTACCACCGCACCAGCCGGCATCGCCCGGCAGCAACAGGTGTGTCTCAGGGTCTCCGGCCTGGATACACACTCTCTGAAAAATAAATTAGTAATTAATCTTGACGGTATCCGGACCTCTGCGACAGGCTGTGCCTGCCGCGCCCGGAGCCGGGCCGTCAGGGGGCCTCAAGCTCCGTTCCGTGGGCACTTAGGGAGTGCACAGATGACCGACTTCAACGCCACCCGCCGCAGATTCCTCGCAGGAACGGGCGCAGTCGGCGCCGGCGTGCTGCTCAGCAGCTGCGTCACCGACAGCCCGTCCGCCTCCGGAGGAAAGTCCGGCGGCCCCGTGACCCTGCAGTCCAACCTCTCCTCCCCGCAGGCCAAGACCGCGATGCAGCAGATCGTCGCCGCCTTCGACAAGCGTGGCGACACCAGGGCGCAGCTCAACACCGTTGCGTCGGAGACCTTCCGCACACAGCTGCCGACCTACCTCACCTCGGCCAACCCGCCGGACGTCTACACCTGGTACCCCGGTTCCGTCGCCGAGTCGTACGCCAAGAAGGACCTGCTCCTCGACCTCGACGACGTCTGGACGAAGCCCGAGCTCTCCGGCTACTCCGACGCACTGAAGAAGCTGTGCACCTCGACCTCCAGCGGCAAGAAGGTCTTCGTGCCCACCACTTACTACTGGTGGGGCATGTTCTACCGGAAGTCCAACTTCGCCAAGTGGGGCGTGCAGGAGCCCAAGAGCTGGGACGAGTTCCTCGACCTGTGCGACAAGCTCAAGAGCAAGGGCGTCGCCCCGATCGGCCTCGGCGCCGGCGGCGACACCCCGTGGGTCGCCTCCGCCTGGTTCGACTACCTGAACATCCGGGTCAACGGCGCCACATACCACCGCGAACTGCTGGCCGGCAAGCACAGCTTCGCCGACCCCGAGGTCCGCAAGGTCTTCGACCGCTGGGACGAGGCGCGCCCGTTCTTCGACCCCAACGGCACGGCGATCCCCTTCCAGGACGCCACCACCTCCCTGCTGCAGGGCCGCACCGGCATGATGCTGATCGGCACCTTCTTCGCCGACGCCGCGCCCAAGGACGCGCTCGGGGACATTGACTTCTTCCAGTTCCCGATCATCGACGCCAAGGTGCCGGTCGCCGAAGAGGCGCCCACCGACGGCTACTTCGCCAGCGCCCGCACCAAGCGCGCCGACGGTGTCGCGGAGCTGCTGCGCTACCTGGCCACCGCCGAGTCGCAGGAGCTGTACATCAAGAGCTCCTCGGGCACCGTGCTGCCCACGCACCCCGACGCCAAGGACGCCGGCACCCCGCTGGTCGCCAAGGGCCGCAAGCTCGTCGAGAGCGCCGCGGAGGTCACCCAGTTCTTCAACCGCGACTCCAGCGACGCCCTCCAGCCGACGGCTGACACCGCGCTGGTGCACTACCTGGCCAAGCCCAAGGAGATCGGCTCCATCCTCACCACTTGGCAGCGCAGCGCACAGAAGATCTGGAGCCAGTGACAATGGCGCTGCTCGGCTCCACACGACGGTCCAGGGCCACACGGGTGCCCCCGGTGGTCCTGGCCTTCGTCCTCATCCCGCTGCTCGCCGAGGCGTTCTGGGTCTTCTGGCCGGCCCTCCAGGGCTTCTACCTCTCCCTGACCTCCTGGGACGGCCTGACGGCCCCGACGTTCGTCGGCCTCGACAACTTCAGCGAGATGCTGAACGACGCGGTCTTCCGCACCGCCGCGATCAACACGGTGCTGTGGCTGCTGCTCTTCGGCGGGCTCTCCGCCGTCCTTGGGCTCGGTGCCGCGCTGCTGCTTCAGCAGGAGCGGCGCTGCATCGGGTTCTACCGGGCGGCGCTCTTCCTGCCGGTGGTCTTCTCACTGGTCGCGACCGCGCTGGTGTGGCAGGCGATGTACCAGCCGGACGGCTTGATCAACAATGTGCTCGAGGCGGTCGGTCTCGGCGGCTGGAAGCACGCCTGGCTCGCCGACCAGGACACGGCCTTCTACGCGGTGATCGTGCCCGCGCTGTGGCGCCAGGTCGGCTATGTGATGGTGCTGTACCTGGCCGGCCTCAAGGGCATCGACCCCGTCCTCTACGAGGCGGCCAAGGTCGACGGCGCCACCCGCTGGCAGCAGTTCCGGTACATCACGCTGCCGCAGCTGCGCAGCGTCAACGCGGTCGTCCTGTCGGTGATCATCATTGACTCGCTGCGCTCGTTCGACGTGGTGTGGGCGCTCACCCGCGGCGGCCCCTACCACTCCTCCGAACTGCTGAGCACCTACATGTACTCCACCGCGTTCCAGTCCTTGCGCCTGGGATACGGTTCCTCGCTCGCCGTCGTCATCTTCGTGCTGGCCTTCGGCGTCATCGTGAGTTACCTCGTGCGTGCCTTCCGGGAGGCCGACTGATGACCGCCACCCACGCCGCCGCGCACACCAAGAACGCCGAGGGCCCGGCGGGTCAGGCCGGTCCCGCCAAGGCAGCGGCGCCCCGCCGCCCCCTGCTGGGCAGCCGCATGCTGCGCACCACCGGCTTCCACCTCACCGCGGGCCTGCTGTCCGCGCTGTGGCTGCTGCCGATCGTCCTCGTGCTCATCACCAGCACCCGGACGTTCGACGACATCGCCGCGCACGGGGTGGGCAGCTGGCCGCACTCGTTCACCTTCGACAGCTTCCGCCAGGCGTGGGTGGACGGCGGGCAGCAGCGCGCCCTCATCAACAGCCTGCTGGTCACCATCCCCACCGTGGTGCTCTCGCTCGGCCTCGCCTCCATGGCCGCCTTCGCGCTCAGCCGCTACGACCTGCCCTTCCGGCGCGGCGTGCTGCTGCTCATGCTCGGCGGCAACCTGCTGCCCCCGCAGATCCTGCTGATCCCGGTCGCGAAGCTCAGCGAAGCGATGGGCATCTACGACCAGTTGTACGCCCTGATCGGCGTGCAGGTCGGCTTCGGCGTCGGCTTCTACGTCTTCGTCCTGCACGGCTTCATGCGGGCCATCCCCGGCGAGATCCAGCAGGCCGCCGTCATCGACGGCGCGAACCCGTGGCAGATCTACTGGCGGATCATCCTGCCGCTGGCCCGCCCGGCACTGGCCGCGCTGACCGCCCTGTCGTTCACCTGGATCTTCAACGACCTGCTGTGGGCCATCACGGTGCTGCGCACCGACAGCCAGATGCCCATCACCGCCTCGCTCATCGGACTGCAGGGCCAGTACGTGTCCATGTGGAACGTGATCGCGGCCGGCTCGGTGATCGCCGCCGCCCCGACGGTGGCCGTCTTCCTTCGCTTCCAGCGCCACTTCGTGGACGGACTGAACCTCGGAGCCGTGAAGTGACCGTGCACGACCGGTGGCTGCTGCGCACCGACAGCACCACCTACGCCGTCACCCTCGGCGGCGACGGACGCTGGGCGGAGCTCGCCGCCTGGGGGCCGCACGGCGCCGAGGACGGGCCGTCGCCCCTGGACTGGTCGCGCCGCACCCACTTCATCACCCCCGCCGACGCCGCACCGGCCGAGTACATCCCGTACGGGATGCGGCCGTTCACCGGCGCCGACCTGGTCGCCTCCCACCCCGGCGGCGACCGCGGCAGCTGGTGGCAATTCACCGGCGCCACGCAGGACGGCGACCGGGCACTGCGCCTGGAGTTCGCCGACGGCCTCCTCGGGCTGCGCACCACGCTCCACTACAAGACGGTGCCCGGCACCGACGTCGTGCTGCGCTGGACGGAACTCACCTGCACCGGCGAGGACGAGGTACGGCTCGAGCGCTTCGACTCCGCCGCCGTCAACGTGCCCGTCCAGGGCGGCGCGCGGCTGACCTACCTGGCCGGTCAGTGGTCGCAGGAGTTCCAGCTCAGGGACGTGGAGCTGGAGCGCGGGCGCTTCGAGATGGAGAGCACCCAGGGCTCGGCGGGCCACGCCTACCACCCCTGGCTCGCGATCCAGGACGCCGCAGCCCCTGTCGAGGGCGCCACCCCCACCTACGGCATCGCCCTGGAGTGGTCCGGCAACTGGCGGATCACCGCCGACGCCGAGCCCGGCGGCGCCGTACGGGTCCGCGCCGGGCGGGTGCCCCACGAAGGTGCCGTCCGCCTCGCCCCCGGCGCCACCCTTGTCACGCCCCGTCTGGCCTGCGCCTTCAGCCCGGACGGCCTCGACGGCCTGGCCCGTGTCTGGCACCGCTACGAGCGGCACCTGACCGGCGAGCGCATCGGCCGGCCCCGCAAGGTCCTCTACAACTCCTGGGAGGCCACCGGCTTCGACGTCGACGCCGCCGGCCAGCTGGAGCTCGCCGAGATCGCCGCCGAGCTGGGCGCCGAACTCTTCGTCGTCGACGACGGCTGGTTCACCGGACGCCCCGACGACACCGGCGGCCTCGGCGACTGGGACCCGGACCCGGCCGAGTTCCCCGGCGGATTCGACCGGTTCATCGAAGACGTCCGCGCCCTCGGCTTGGACTTCGGCCTGTGGGTCGAGCCGGAAGGCATCAGCCCCCGCTCCAAGCTCTACGCCGAACACCCCGAGTGGGTCTACCGGATCGACGGCCGCCCGGCCACGCTCGTGCGCAACCAGCTGCTGCTGGACCTCGGCCGCGAGGACGTCCAGGAATTCGTCATCGGCACCCTCGACCGGCTGCTCGGCTCCCACGCGATCAGCTACCTCAAGTGGGACATGAACCGTCCGCCCACCGAGCGCGGCCGCCCCGGCCACCCGGCGGGTCCCGACCCCGAGCGGCAGGACCTCGACGCCGCACACGTGTCCGGCTACCTCCGTGTCCTGGACCACCTGCGCACCACCCACCCGCACGTCACGGTCGAGGGCTGCGCGGGCGGCGGCGCCCGTGTCGAACACGCCACCATCGCCCGCACCGACGTGGTGTGGCCCAGCGACAACACCGCGCCCATGGACCGGCTGCGCATCCAGTACGGCTACCTCCACGCGCACGCCCCGCACACCATGAGCTCCTGGGTCACCGACGCCCCCGGCGTCTTCGACCCCCGGCCGCGCTCCCTCGCCTTCCGCTTCGTCAACTCCATGGCAGGCGCGCTCGGCATCGGCGCCGACATCCGTCATTGGACGCCGGAGCAGCGCGCCGAGGCCGCGCAGTGGATCGCCCGCTACAAGGAGATCCGGGACGTCGTCCACCACGGCGAGGTACGCCTGCTGGGCAGCCCCGCCGACCCGACGTACGGCATCCAGTACGAGGAACCGGGCGGCGCCCGCCTGGTGGTGACGGCCTGGAGCACCGGCCCGCTCGACGGCGCGCCCCTGGTGCCCGGACGGCCTGCCCGGCTGCGACTGCGCGGGATCGCCCCGAACGCCGTCTACACCCACACCACCACCGGCACCCGCTACAGCGGGGCGTATCTGCTCCACTCGGGGCTGCCGTACGCCTGGACCGCCGCACACGACGCGGAGATGACCGTTCTGGCCCGTCAGTGACGACCGCGGGAGAATCAGCACCCCACCTGCCTCTCGAACAGGAGAAGATCCACCCCATGAACCAAGCCGCCCGCTTCACCAACCGCGTCGCCGTCGTCACGGGCGCCGCGTCGGGCATCGGCGCGGCCACCGCGGCACGCCTCGCCGCGGAGGGCGCGGCCGTCGTCCTCGTCGACATCGCCGCCGAGCGCGGCGAGGAGACCGCCGAGCGGCTGCGCAAGGACGGGGCCCAGGCCCTCTTCGTCACCGCCGATGTCGCGAGCGAGGACGACTGGCAGCGGGTGATCACGGCCGCGCACGGCTTCGGGCCGGTGGGCGTCCTGGTCAGCAACGCGTACACGGTAGCGGTCGCACCCGCCCACGAGACCAGCCTCGCCTCCTGGGAACGGCAGCTCTCGGTCAACCTCACCGGTGCCTTCCTCGGCGTCAAGGCGGCACTGCCGGACCTGCGCGAGCACGGCGGGGCCGTGGTGCTCGTCTCCTCCGTGCACGCGCACCGGGGCATCCCCGGCCACCCGGCGTACGCGGCGAGCAAGGGCGCCCTGCTGTCGCTGTGCGGTCAACTCGCCGTCGAGTACGGCCCGGACGTCCGGGTCAACGCGGTGCTGCCGGGGCCGATCCTGACCGCCGCCTGGGACCGGGTGCCGCAGGCCGAGCGTGAGCTCAGCGTCGCGGAGACCGCGGCCCGCCGCTTCGGCACTCCCGAGGAGGTCGCCGCCGCCGTCGCCTTCCTCGCCGCCGACGAAGCCTCCTACATCACCGGATCGAGCCTGCTCGTGGACGGCGGCTGGAGCGTCACCAAGTCCTCCGCCTGACGGAACCGACCGCTCCAGCCAACGACCGACCAGCAAGAAAGGCATACACATGACGCCATACGCGCGCCGCGGAGTGCACGGCCAGACCGTGGAGACCCTCGCCCGCCGGGTGCTCAGCGGCGAGATCCCCGAGGGCGCGACGCTCGACATGGCGGCCCTGCAGAGCGAGCTGGACGTCAGCCTGACGGCCCTGCGCGAGTCCCTGAAGGTGCTCGCGGCCAAGGGCATGGTCGACGCCCGGCAGAAGCGGGGCACCTTCGTCAGGCCCCGCTCCGACTGGAACCTGCTCGACGCCGACGTGCTGCGCTGGCAGTTCGCCGAGGGCAGCGGCACCGGTGCC
This sequence comes from Streptomyces chiangmaiensis, assembly GCF_036281785.1. Taxonomy (NCBI): domain Bacteria; kingdom Bacillati; phylum Actinomycetota; class Actinomycetes; order Kitasatosporales; family Streptomycetaceae; genus Streptomyces; species Streptomyces chiangmaiensis. The sequence goes on from NZ_JAYWVC010000198.1 coordinate 7,786, forward strand.
GACCCCGCACTGCTGCGCAACCTCGGCGAGGTCCGCGGCATCATCGAGCCCGCCGCCGTACGCCTCGCGGCGGACCGGCGCACCGACGCCGACCTCGAGGCACTGGAGACGGCACTGACTGCCATGGGCCAGGAAGGCGGTGCGAGCGACGCCGTCGAGGCCGACCTCGCCTTCCACCGGGCGCTGCTCGCGGCCACCCACAACGAACTGCTGGAACGCATGGAGATGGTCATCGAGGCGGGCCTCGCCCAGCGCGACCAGCTCGTGCACAGCGCCCCGCACAGCGAGGACCCGGTCCCCAGCCACCGCGCCGTCCTCGACGCCGTGCGCGACCGGGACCCGGACGCCGCGGAACACGCCATGCGCGCCCTGCTCGACCAGGCGACGCGCGATCTCGACAAGGTCAGCGGGCCGCACGCGCCCGAGGGCGGCGCGGACGGTTCCGCCGAACAGAAGGACGGCCAGGCACAGTGAAGATCGCGCGCGTCGAAACCTTTCTCATCCCGCCCCGCTGGCTGTTCTGCCGCATCGAGACCGACGACGGCGTCGTCGGCTGGGGCGAGCCGGTGGTGGAGGGCAGGGCCGAGGTGGTCAGGTCGGCCGTCGAGGTGTTGGCGGAGCACTTGGTGGGCCAGGACCCGCTGCGCATCCAGGACCACTGGCAGGTGCTGAGCAAGGGCGGCTTCTACCGGGGTGGCCCGGTCCTCTCCAGCGCCGTCGCCGGCATCGACCAGGCCTTGTGGGACATCGCGGGACGCGCCCTCGGGGTGCCCGTGCACACCCTGCTCGGCGGCCCGGTCCGCGACACGGTCCGGGTGTACGCCTGGGTCGGCGGCGACGAACCCGAGCGACTCAAGGAAGAGGTCACCGCCCAGGTGGAGGCGGGCTTCACCGCCGTCAAGATGAACGCCGCCGGGCGCACCCCGCCGATCGGCAGCCCCGCCGAGACGGCCGCGGTCGTCGAGCGTGTCGCGGTCGCCCGCGAGGCCCTGGGCCCGCACCGCGACGTCGCCGTCGACTTCCACGGCCGCTTCGGCGCGGCCAATGCACGGCGTGTGCTGCACGAGATAGCCCCGCTGCACCCGATGTTCGTGGAGGAGCCGGTTCTGCCCGAGCAGGCGCACCTGCTGCCGGGCCTGGTCGCCGCCTCGTCGGTGCCGCTCGCCACCGGTGAACGGCTCTACGGGCGGGCCGACTTCCTCCCCGCCCTGACCGCAGGTGTCGCCGTGGCCCAGCCGGACCTGTCCCACGCCGGCGGGATATCGGAGGTCACCCGGATCGCCTCGCTCGCCGAGACCTTCGGCGCCCACCTGGCGCCGCACTGCCCCCTCGGCCCCATAGCGCTGGCTGCCAGCCTCCAGGTCGCCTTCGCCACGCCCAACTTCCTGATCCAGGAGCAGAGCCGGGGCATCCACTACAACAAGGACGCCGACCTGCTCTCCTACCTGGTTGACACCGAGCCCTTCCGCTTCGTCGACGGCCAGGCGCACCGCACCGGGCTGCCCGGACTCGGCATCGCCGTGGACGAGGACGCGGTGCGCGCCGCCGACCGGTCCGGCCACACCTGGCGCAACCCCGTCTGGCGGCACGCCGACGGCTCCTTCGCCGAATGGTGAGCTTCATGCGACTGCCCGTCCGCGTCGCCACCGACGTGGCCCACGGAGGGCGCTGGACGTCGCTGACGGCGGGTGGCCGCGAGTGGCTGTGGCACCGCGACGAGCCCCGCCGCCGCGTCGTGCGGCCCGGAGACCCCTTCGCCGACGCCGGCGGGCTGGAGGAGTGCGTGCCCACCGTGCGCGGGCTGCCCGACCACGGCGACGCCTGGTCGCGGACCTGGCGGAGGGCCGAGGAGGGGGACGTCGTGGAGTGCCTCGACTTCCGCCTGACCCGGCGCATCCGCGAGCGAGAGGACGCGGTCGTCGCCGACTACACACTCGCCGCCGAGCCCGGCTACCGCTTCGTGTGGGCCGCCCACGCCCTGCTGGACCTCTCACCGGCCGCCCGGATCGGCGTCGCCGGACCGGCGGTGACCCGGCTCTACCCGGACGAGGGCGACCGCTGGGTCGCCGGCGCCTGGCCCACCGTCGCCGGCGTACCGCTGGACCGGCTCGGCCCGGACGACGCGAGCGCCGTCGGAGCGGTCGTCCTCACCCCCCAGGTCTCCGTGCACGACGGCGCCGATACGCTGCACCTGTCCGTCGAGGCCGACGGCCAGCCGGTCGCGGTCGCCCTCTGGCGCAACCTCGGCGGCTTCCCCCAGGACGCGCCGTACCGTTCGATCGGCGTCGAGCCGATGCTCGGCCGCGTCTTCGACCGCGCCGCGGCGGACGACGGGGACACCGCCGTCGTACCGCCGACCGGCGAGGTCGCCTGGCGGCTCACCGTCACCGCGACCCGCCGCCCCTGAACCCCCCGTCACCAGAAGGGATGCCGGATGAACCTGCTCGCCGCGCTGCGCGCCCACCGGCTGCTCGCCATCGTCCGCGGCAGCGACCCGGACGCCGCGCTGACCACCGTGCTCACTCTCGCCGAGGAGGGCGTCACCCTCATCGAGATCTCCCTGTCAGGGCGTGACGCGCTCGACGTCATCGCGCGGGCCCGCGCCGCGCTCGGCCCCGACGCGACGCTCGGCGCCGGAACCGTGCTCAGCTCCGACGACGCCCGGGCCGCCCAGAAGGCCGGCGCCACCTTCCTCGTCACACCGGCGGTCAGCGACGGCGTCGCCACCGGGCGGGAACTCGGACTCCCCGTGCTCGCCGGTGTGATGACCCCGACCGACATCCTCCAGGCACAGCGCCTCGGCGCCGACGCCTTCAAACTCTTCCCGGCGGGCAGCGCCGGGGGCCCCGGCTATCTGAAGGACCTGCGCGGCCCCTACCCCGACCTGCCCTTCGTACCGGTCGGCGGAGTGGACGCGGTCGCGGCCGCCGACTATCTGCGCGAGGGGGCCACGGCCGTCGGCGTCGGGTCGCCCCTCGTCGGCGACGCCGCCGCGGGCGGCGACCTCACCGCCCTGCGCGAGCGCGCCCGCGCGTTCCTGGACGTCGTCCGCTCGGAGGCCCGTCCGTGACCGCTCCCGCGGTCCTCGGGACCGACCGCCTGGAACTGGGCGAGGGCATCCGCTGGACGGACGGCCGTGCCGTGCTGACCGACATCCTCACCGGCCGGCTGCTCGCCCTGCCCGACGGGCCCGACACACCGCTCGCCCCGATCACTCAACTGCCCTTCCCCCTGGGCGCCGTGGCACCGGTGGAAGGGCGTCCCGGCCACTGGATCGCGGCGGCGGGCACCGGCATCTGCCGTATCGACCCCGATGGCAACGTCGACTGGATCGTGCGCCTCGAGGACGACGCACCCGTGGCGATGCGCATGAACGACGGTGTCGCCGATCCGCACGGGCGCTTCTGGGCCGGCAGCATGGCGTACGAGGGTACCGAGGACGCGGGCTCCCTCTACCGCCTGGACCGCGACGGCAGCGTCACCCGTGCACTGCGCGACATCACGATCCCGAACGGCCCGGCCTTCAGTACCGACGGCACCCTCATGTACCTCGCCGACAGCGCCCGGGGCGTCATCCGCCGCTACCCGGTCGATCCGGTGAGCGGCGACCCGGGCGCCCCCGAAACCTTCGTCACCGTCGAGTCCGGCAGCCCCGACGGCATGACCACCGACGTCGAGGGCGGCCTGTGGACCGCCGTCTGGGGCACCGGGCAGGTCCACCGCTACCGTCCCGACGGCACCCTCGACCGCATCGTCGACCTGCCTGCCGGGCAGCCCGCGGGACTCTGCCTCGGCGGCCCTGACGGCCGTACGCTCCTGGTCACCAGCGCGCACATCGGCCTGACCGACCCTGGACCCCTCGACGGCGCGGTCTTCGCGGTCCGGGTGGACGTCCCCGGCGTCCCGGCCGCCCCGTACCGCCCGGCGGTCCCCTCCGCCCCGGACCCGGCGGACCGCGCCGACACACTCTAGGAAGCCCACCATGAGCACCCACCGGCCACTGCGTCACGGCGGCCCCGTGGTCTGCGTCGGCGAGACCATGGCCGCCCTCGCCCCCGACCCCCTCGGGCCGTTGGACGGCGCCGACCTGCTGCGCGTCGACGTCGCGGGTGCCGAGTCGAACGTCGCCCTCTACCTCGCCGACCACGGCATCCCCGCTCGCTGGGTCTCCGCGGTCGGCGACGACCCCTTCGGCCGCCGCGTCCGCGCCCGGATCGCCGCGAGCGGCGTCGACGTGAGCGGTGTACGCATCGACCCGGAACGGCCCACCGGACTGCTGCTCAAGGACCCGGGCCCGCACGGCACCCGTGTCCACTACCACCGCGCCGGATCCGCCGCCTCGGCCCTCACCCCCGACGTGCTCGACGACCCGGCGCTCGCGGGCGCCGCGCTCGTGCACCTCAGCGGGATCACCCCCGCACTGTCGTCCGGCTGCCGCGCCCTGGTCGAACGGGCGCTACGCCCCGACCGCCCCTGGCCCGTCAGCTTCGACGTCAACCACCGCCCCGCCCTGTGGGCCGGCCGCTCCGCCGCGGACGTGCTGCGCCCGCTCGCGGACCTGGCTGACATCGTGCTCGTCGGCCTCGACGAGGCCCAGGCCCTGTGGGGGGACGGGATCACCGACGCCGACGGGGTGCGTACGCTCCTGTCCGGCCCGCACGTCCTCGTCGTGAAGGACGGGGACCGCGCCGCCACCGCCTTCGTCGGGGATGCCGTCCACAGCGTGCCCGCCCTGAAGGTGCGCGTCGCCGAACCCGTCGGCGCGGGCGACGCCTTCGCCGCGGGATTCCTCAGCGGTCTGCTGCGGCAGTTGCCCGTGGACCGCGCCCTGCGCCTCGGCCATCTGACCGCGGCCTCGGCCCTGAGGGTCGCCGCCGACCACGGCCCGCTGCCGGACCCCTCCCTCGTCGCGGCGCTCCTGGACACCGACGAGGAGACCTGGCGGGCCACCGTGATCGACTGATTCCTCGGTGCCCGCAGACCTCGGTTCGCCAGGGACGCCCAAGCACAGGCCCTCCCGTCCGTAACAGGACGAGGCGTTCCTCGACCGGGGAACGCCTCATCTCCACCCGGCGCGCGTGCAGTTCGCCCGCGACTGGCGGAGCCGTATCGGCCACCCACACGCAATGCCACGCCTCCGGACGGCCCACGCCCGGGCGGGCACCGCACCTGCGGAGCGACCCGGAGAGGCTTTTCACCGCCCCTGACTGTCACACCACCCCGCGCCGACCTGTCTATGTGGTGTCGAACAACGAACAGAGGAAAGCATGCGTGAGATTCTGATCGTCGGTGGCGGCTACGCAGGGTTCTACACCGCCTGGCGCCTCGAGAAGAAGCTGCGTACAGGTGAGGCGAGGGTCACGGTCGTCGACCCGCGCCCCTACATGACCTACCAGCCCTTCCTGCCCGAGGTGACGGCCGGCTCGGTCGAGGCACGCCACGCCGCCGTGTCGTTGCGGCGGCACCTGCGCCGCACCCGGCTGATCGCGGGGAGTGTGACCGAGATCCGCAACGCGGACCGGACGGTCACCGTCAGGCCCGTGAACGGCCCCGACCATCAACTGCGTTACGACACCCTCGTGGTCACCGCCGGCGCAGTGACCCGCACTTTCCCCATCCCCGGCCTTGCCCAGCAGGCGATCGGCCTGAAGCACGTGGAGGAGGCTGTGGCCGTTCGTGATCGTCTGATGACCGCGTTCGATCAGGCTGCGTCGCTGCCGCCCGGCGCCGAACGACAGAGGCTGCTCACCGTCACGTTCGTGGGCGGTGGGTTCTCCGGCGTCGAGGGTTTCGGTGAACTGCTGTCGCTGGCGAGCGCGATGCTCAAGTCCTATCCGGAGCTGAGCATGGACGACCTCTCCTTCCATCTGGTCGAGGCCCGGGGTCGCATCCTGCCCGAGGTGGGCGACAAGCCCGGAGCCTGGGTGGTGAGCTCCTTGGAGCGCCGTGGCGCCCACGTCCACCTGAACACACAACTCGTCTCCGCCGCGGACGGGCATGTAGTGCTCTCCGACGGAAAGGAGTTCGACTCGGCGCTGATCGTCTGGACCGCCGGCAACGCCTCCAACCCCGTCGTGCACAACCACACGGACCTGCCGGTCGACGAGCGGGGCCTGCTCGTGGTCCGGGCCGATCTTCGGGTCGGCACCGAGAGCGAGCCCGTGCCGGATGTGTGGGCGGCGGGAGACGATGCGGCCGTTCCCGACCTGGCTTCCCCAGTGCCGGGAGCACACACGGTGCCGAACGCGCAGCACGCCGTGCGGCAGGGCAAGCGCCTCGCGAAGAACATCGTGGCCGACCTGCGTGGGGGAAGGGTCCGTGACTACCGCCACAGCAGTTTGGGAGTGGTGGCGACGCTGGGTCTGGGACGGGGCATCTTCCAGTACAAGCGCATCGTGATCAAGGGACTTCCGGCCTGGCTGATGCACCGGGGCTA
>NZ_JAYWVC010000199.1:0-14099 GCF_036281785.1 Streptomyces chiangmaiensis
GTACCGCACTGCCGCCGCGTCCCGCTGAGCTGCACCGAGACCTGCCGGCCCTTGCGGACCAGTAGTCTGAAGATTCCTGGGCATTGGACCGGCCTCCGGTGCTCGCCGCACCAGGAGCCACCACTGGTCGTCGAACTTGGCCTTCTGGCCGTCGATCCAGCCGTAGCAGAGTGCCACGTCGAGGGCCTGGGCGTAGTCCAGCGCGACGATTCCGGGGCCCTTCTTGCGAAGCTTGAGCCAGATGCCGGGTGAGACGGCGTGGTTCTCGCCGAGCCATGCCTGGAATGCCTCGGCGGATTCACATGCGACGATCTCCAAGTCATGAGTCACCCCAGCAGCGAACCACACCCGGCCGTTTGTCATGACGCATTCGGGCAGGGCCCCGGATGCAGGATGCCCGTGGACCTGCGTGATCATCTCTGTTCTCGACGCAGAACGATCATGCAGGAGCCACGGGCTTGCTCAACGATACGACGTTGCTGCTCGACCTCGACGGGGGTACCAGGCCTTCCCGCGGCTGAGCGCCTTCGCGGAGACGGTGTGGTGCACCGGCCCGCGGGACTTCACCGGCTTCTCCGTCCGCCTGCCCGCGCATCTGGAACGGCTCGACTCGATCGGCGTCGAGTACCGCCGCCCCGGCGGCCCATTGCCCTGGCAGACCCGCCCCGGCGTACGCAGCCGCCCCGTCGAACTGGCCGACCACCTGGCCGGAGTGGCCGCTGACACAGCCAACATCCGTGAAGCCTAGCCCCTCCCGTCCCTCCGCCCAACCGCGACGACGGCAGCCCCGGAGGGGCGCGGGGAGCGTGGACACGTTGCTGGGTGTGTGGGTGCCTGACGGTGCGTCGGGGCGTGGTGGGCTCGCGGGTCGGGCTTGCCGTCAGGCCGTGGTGGGCCGGCCGGCAGTGCCGGTGATCTGGTCACGGATGGCTTGTTCACTGGTTGCTGCGGCAGCTGACGGTCGACATACTGTCCGCGGCTGTCAAGGTCGCGTCAATGCGGTTCAGTCCGTATCTCACATGAGCACGCCGATGTGGAAGACCCCCTGGATGGCGTGTGAGGAGGCGACAGCTGAGTAACCGGCCCGTGCGGAAGATGCTGCGGCAGATGGCGAGCGGGGAGCCCGTTCAGGTCACCAGCACCATGACGTCCATGAAGAAACTCGCCCGACTCGCCTTCATTGCCCAGCAGTTCGGGTACGAGTACGCAGACGTACGGCAGGGCGGTGGGTCACAGGGCAACGGTTTCGTGCTGCTGATCGTGCCCGACCCCAGCCCGCAGGCCCGGGCGCGTGCTGCGCAGAACTGGGCGCAGTATCCGAACGCGAGCGACGGGGTCACGCTGCCGCCGCTCGTGCTCGACGAGGTCGAGCTTCTCAGGGCCCGCATCGCGTTCGACCTTACCGCCGGCTTCACCGACAAGCAGCGGATGGTGATCGGGGGTGTCGGCTTCAGCGCGTTGGCCGTGAGCCTCGGCTTCACGCTCGGCGCGGACACCACCGCCGTCGTCATCGCCGGCATCGTCTGGGCCGCGCTCATGGCCTTGTTGCCCATCGGGCTGGTCGTCGACCGGCGTTACAGAGCCAAGTACGTCGCCCGGCTGCAGGCCGCCGGGTTCACGCCGGTGACCGACCAGGGCGGGCGGCTGCGGTATGTTCCGCCAGGTCGGCAGCTTCCCGGGTACGGCAATCCGTTCGCCGGAGGGGCGTAGGGTCTCCGCCCACCGCCGGGCCGGTGCGCGGGTGATGGCCAGGCGGCGGCAGTCGGTGCCGGTCTCGGTGATGGTGCCATGGCAAGTGTTCCCGGCGACCAGGTCGGTGGCCGATGACGGACGGGGACTCCCCTCGGCCGGCAGCCGCTGCACCGCCGTGTACCGCTCGGTGGTGCGGGTCACCGGCCGCCGGGGGCGGCCGAAGACGTCCCGGGTGCCGTGTGGCGGGACGAACGGATCCTCCTCCGCAGTCGGCTCCGCGGTGACCAACCTCCGTGGACAGAACACCCGACCCGGTCCAACGCCGGGATGTAAGGCCTCCCAGGACGAGCCTCTTTCGACGGCGGACTGTTGATGTTTGACTTGTCCTCGGGGGGGTCGCCATGGTCAGGGCAGCGCAGGTTTCGGCAGCAGCCGCGCTGGCAGTGACGTTATTGGGAGGCTGCACGCCGGGCGAAGTACCGGAGGCCGGCATGTCCAGTGGGCACACGCCTGACGCACAGGAGTTTGCCCGTTCGCGTCGTCCCGCGAGCACTGCCGCCCCCTCCCGGTCCGTTCGGTGCGGAAAGGAAGAGTCTTACGTCCGACTTGCTTCACGACCGCCGCTCGAGAAGACCGATGTCGTCGTGGGGCCGTTGCGCTGGCCCGGCCTCAAGGGATGGCGGGACGGCCGACGACGGACTTCGGAGGCCGCACAAGGGACGGCTGGCACTACAAGATCGGCGCTGAGCTGGAGCGAGGCTCGGTGGTAACGGTCTCTGTGTCGCCTGAGGCGCGGCAGCGCGCCGGCTTGGGCTACGGCCGGCAAGAGGGCTACACGCCCGCCGCAGAGGTGACGTTCAGCGCCTGCCCGGACTCGGACACGTCCTATGTCGGCGGCTTCTTCGTCCACGGCGACGGCCGCTTCTGCATCCCGCTCGATGTCCGGGTGGGCGATGGCCCACCGCGGAGAATCGTGATCTCCGTGTTCAGCGGTGACTGCCGCGCCTGAGTGTCGCGCATGACCCGTGCCGACAACTGTCGACGATGCAGTCACGTGACCGCGTGGCAGATGCGCGGGCTGGTCGAGCGACTGGTGGCGGCCTTCTCGGCAGGAAGCGCCTGTCGATCGATGCGATCGAGCTCGTAGAGTGGACCACCTTCCCTGATTGCGTCGGACATGGGCCGGACAAGGGTGCTGACAGAGGCCTGCGATCACGCCTTGACCCACGTCACACCTCGCACTCTTACGTGATCTTTCAAGCACTCCCCCGTCGTCCCCGCGACTGCTCCCCACCCGGTCTCACCAGCACGCTGAGTGTCGGCAGCGCGCCGGCTCTGGATGCTTGTTTCCATACCACTGGCGTATTGTCCCTGTATGGGGCACCCGACGTGACTGATGCAGTGTGGCGATGCCCAGGCGGCGGCAGGTCCTGGGCGCCGATGCTGGGCCGACACAGCCATGGGTGGTGCGTGGACGGTTTCGGCGGCGGCAGAAGGGCCGCGCACGCTGGGGCCACGATGAGGCAGGCAGTTGCTGACCTGGTCCAGCAGACGCAGCCCGTAGCGCGACAGCCGTCTGTCAAGCAGTCGCAGCGGCGCCGCGGTGGCGCGAGTGTGTCCGGCGGGTAGGACGGCCGGCGGTGCCGGCCTCAACCGTACCCGGGCGCCGATAGGACGCGGATCGGAGCGATTGTGGGCTCGAGTGCCGTGACGGCCCTGGGCCTGTGGTGGCCGGACCCGTTTGCGCTCAGGAGGGCGGTGATGAGGCGTGCAACGGCCTACCGCACCTGGTCCCGATTCGGGCTGGGAGGGCCTGGACGATCTCCTTCGCCGTCTGGTGCGGGATGCCGGTCCCTCGGGCGCCATGCTGTTCCTCCTGCCGCCAGGGGGGCAGGTGTTGCAATTGGCGATGGTGTTCGGGTCGTCCTGGCATATCGTCGCCCCCTGGGCGCGCATCGGGGTGGACGAGGCGATACCGGCGGCCGAGGCGGCACGGGAACGGCGTTTGGTGTGGGTCGGCACCCCGGAGGAGCTGGCCGCCCACTATCCCAGGCTCCGTTTCGTTGTCCCGCACGACCACGCGGTGGCGGCCGCGCCCATCATCACCGGGGATGCCGTATGGGGTACGGCCTGCCTGCTCTGGCCCGCCTGGCACCCCGCCCAGCTGTGCCCGGCCGAACTGGAGGCGATCGATGCCTTCTGCCGCCAGGCGGGCCCGCTCCTTCAGCAGGCGGCCGCCTGCAACGACCCACTTCTGCCGACGGCCGAACCGCGGGTTCTTGAACCGGTCCGATCCCATGTCCCGGATCGGGCCGAGGCCCTTGCCGCCTATGACTTCACCGCTCGCCTGCCAGGGGCGCTCTCGATGGATCTGGACGGCCGGGTCACCTTCCTCAGCGAGTCAGCAGCTGACCTGCTGGGTGGCTGCGCCGCGGACCTGCTGGGCGCCCGACCGTGGGACGAGCTCGAGTGGCTCAGCGACCCCACCTTCGAGGACCGCTTCCGTGCCGCAGTCATCAGCCGACAGCCCACCGTCTTCGCCGCCGTGCGCCCCCCGGATCTGCGGCTGTCCTTCCAGCTCTACCCCGACGCCTTCGGCATCAGCATCCACATCACCCCTCTCGCGTACGATCCGGCCGCCACGACCGAGTCGTCCTCGACGTCATCTCCAGGGCCGGCCGGGGCCGCGGCGCTGTACCACCTGATGCACCTTGCCGCGACCCTCACCGAGACCGTAGGGGTCGCAGACGTGGCCGACAGGGTCGCCGATCAGCTTGTGCCCGGCTTCGGCGCTCAGGGGCTGGTCCTGATGACGGTGGACGAGGGACGCCTGCGAATCGTCAGCCACCGCGGATACACACGCGCGTTCCTGGCCCACATCGACGGCGAGCCCCTGACCTCCCACACGCCGCGCGCACGGGCGCTGACCACACAGACCCCGGCCTTCTTCACCAGCTTCGCCGAGTACCAGCGGGCCTACCCCGACGCCGTCCGCTACGGCGACAGAAACGCATGGGCCTTCCTGCCGCTGATCATCTCCAGACGTCCCCTGGGGCTCCTCATCCTGTCCTACGACCAAGCCCGGCACTTCCCTCCGGCCGAGCGGACGATTCTGATCTCGCTGGCCGGGCTGATCGCTCAAGCCCTGGACAGGGCCCGTCTCTACGATGCCAAACACTCCCTTGCGTGCACCCTGCAAGAGGGCCTCTTGCCGCAGAGCCTGCCCTCGGTCCCGGGCCTGGAGGTCGCCGCACGCTACCTCCCCGCCGGTCACGGTATGGACATCGGCGGCGACTTCTACGACCTCATCCGCTGCGCCGAAGTCGGCGCCGCCGCGGCCATCGGCGACGTCCAGGGCCACGACGTGCAGGCGGCCGCACTCATGGGCCAGCTCCGCACCGCCGTGCATGCCCACGCCGCCGGCGGCACGGACGCCGGCGAACTGCTGGCCTGCACCAACCGACTGCTGTGCGACCTCAACCCAGGACGGTTCGCCAGCTGCATGTACACCTACCTCGACCTGATCCGGCATCGCGCCCTCCTGGCCACCGCAGGACACCTCCCACCCCTGATCCGCCGCCCCGATGGCAGCACCGGCATCCTCCGACTGCCGCCCGGCCCGCTGCTCGGCATCACCCCGGACGCCGACTACACCACCGTCGGGATCCCCATACCGCCGGGCACCACCCTCGCCCTGTACACCGACGGCCTCGTCGAAAGCCCAGGGGTCGACATCGACCACGCCATTGCCGACCTGGTCCAACAGTTGGCCCGAGGCCGCGACGACAACATGGAGACCGTCATCGACGCCCTCCTCCAGCACACTGAGCACGCCATCCCCCACACTGACGACATCGCCCTGCTCCTCATTCACGTGAAGACTTGATCCGCCCCAAAGGCTGAGGTGCAGCCGTGGACCCGCCCCGGTGAACCTGCGCTCGCTGGGCGATCTGATGTGGGAACTCGGCGTCGGCCGTAACACATTGCGTGCGGCACTTTCGCGCCCCGGTGGCGACGGGCTTGTCACCATCGCCCCCCCATCGCGGGGCGTCCAACCGCCGTCTCATCCGTCAAGTCGCCGAACAGGTGCATGCATTGCGCGAAGTGCTCGAGGGCTTGGCGGCGCGGTCAGACGTGCGCGAGGAGGCGCTCCAGCGGGCGGGGAACGCGCTCGAGGTCCAGGTGCGCGACCAGCGCCTGCGCGTAGAGCGCCTTGCGACCGCTGTGTGTACCCATGAAGCGCCGCAGCTGGTGCTCCACGGGCCGTTCCCGCTGTGCCGGCTGGCTCTGGAAGGTGTGGAAGGGGCGCATCTCGCCCTGAGTCTCGATCACCTGCTGCACGGCTTCGGCCCCGAGAGCGCGGATCAGCTCGTCCTCGAGGTCGGCGACGCACACATGGAACCCGAGTGTCTCCAGCCCGGCACGCGTGAGACCGGGCCCGAGCCCGACCCGCTCCAGATGACGTCGGAAATGCCGCTCCTCGCCGATGTCGCAGAGACCGGCCAGCGGGAGGCCGAGCCCCGGAGGACCGCACACGTCAAGGAAACGCCCGATGCTGGTCGCACCGCCGAGCGGAACCACCGCGACGCCCTCCGCACCGAGGTCGCGGCCGTGGCGCGTGGCCAGCGCTTCGAGCGCGACCTGATCACTGCCGCCCTCGACGAGCACGATCGTCCGCACAGCGCCGCCGGCCAGCTCCCGCGCCACCGCGGCGGCCGCACCCGCCCCCGTTCCGCCGGCCGCCCATGCGACCAGTGCCAGGCGGAATCGCTTCAACTCGTCCACAGGACCTCGCTTCCCGGCGTCATCGTGGCACGCGCGGGATCCCGTACGCACGCATGTTTTCCGGGGCGATGACTTTCAAATCGAGGAGGTACGGTTTCGGACTGACAGGACGGCGCCCTGACGATCGCCCGTGCGGGGCAAGACGAGGGCACGCGCTATCGCGGAGTCGGCGGACGGAACGCCGGTGTCCGGTCCGCGGATTGCACGGCACCGGCCGACGCCGACACCCGCAGCTCGGATGCCACGCGTCACTGTCACCCGGTCAGCTGTCGCAATCCGTTCTCCAGCAGCGCGAACGCATGCTCCGCGTCGGCCACCGCACCCGGAGTTCGCGCTTCGGCCGACTCGCCGTACGCCAGGCGTTGGGCGTTGTCTCCTGCCAACGCCCATTGGACCGCGACGATCTGGACGGCGGCCAGCCGCGCCGTGAGGTCGGGAATGCCCGCCGACTCATGCAATGCCTGGGCAAGTGCGCGCTCGGCACCGGTCTTGAACCGTTCCATCCGGGCCACCAGTGAGGGCGTGTCGAGGATCATCCGGGTGAGCCTGCGCACCTGAGGATGGTCGTTGAGCCCGGTGATCGGGTCCCGCTCGCGCAGTCCTTTGAGGAAATGCTCGCGCAACGCGGTCAACGGGGCAGTGCCGGGCTGGCGGGCGCGCACGACGCGCGCGGTTTCGGTCTCGTGGTCGGCGAGACGGTGCACCACGAGGTCTTCCTTCGTCGGGAAGTAGGCGAAGAGTGTGCGCTTGGACACCTCCGCCGCCTCGGCCACCTGAGCCACCGAGACCTGATGGAAGCCGTGTTCGAGGAACAGCGTGATTGCCGCATCGGAGATCGCTGCGTGCGTCCGCTGCTTCTTCCGTTCCCGTAGCCCCGGCTTGCCGTCCACGACGCACACCGTAACAGATGGCTTACCCGAACGCATTTTTGCACCTGGTATATATTTACTCCGAGTCGAGAGATGAGAGGTCGAGGAAGATGTTGGCCGAGATTGAGACCGAGATCGTCATCGTGGGCGCCGGCCCGACCGGGCTGATGCTGGCGTGCGAACTGGCCCTGGCAGGGGTCGACACCCTGGTACTGGAGAAGCTGCCCCGGCGCATCGAGCAGGTGAAGGGGGGCGCGATCCAGCCCCGTACCTCCGAACTGCTGGAGTTGCGCGGGCTGCTGGAACCGTTGCTGCACCGCTCCACATCGCGTGATCCGGTCGGCGGGCACTTCGCGGCCTTGCCCGTGCCCTTGGACTGCACACCCTGGCACACCAGGCACCCTTACCCGATTGCGATCCCGCAGTGGGAGATCGAGGCGGTGCTCGAGGAGCGGGCCGTCGCCTCCGGCGCGCGGGTTCTGCGCGGCACCGCCGTCTCAGGGGTCGAGCCGGACGACGACTTTGTGGCCGTGACGACGGACGGTCCGCGGGTGCGGGCTCGTTACCTGGCGGCGTGCGACGGCGGCCACAGTACGGTGCGGAAACTGCTCGCGCTGCCGTTTCCCGGTAGGCCCGGGACCCATCAGGCGGTCTTGGCCGACGTCCGTCTGTCCACCGTGTCGTCCCTGGTCCCGCAGCAGTTGGGGCATATGAGCGCCCTTACCCGTCAAGCAGGCGGCTACTGGGCCATGCTGGCCCCTCTCGGAGGCGACCGGTTCCGGTTCACCTTCGGGCGCGCGGACCAGGCGGACGGCAACCGCGACACCCCTATCACCCACGAGGAGATCTCCGCCGCGCTACAGGCCGTGTACGGCCATGAGGCCACCCTCGGCGCCGTGGACAACTCTTCGCGGTTCTCCGACGCCACTCGACAACTCGAGCACTACCGCGCGGGCCGAGTCCTGTTCGCGGGCGACGCCGCACACATTCACCCGCCGCTGGGTGGCCAGGGCCTCAATCTCGGCATACAGGACGCGATCAATCTCGGCTGGAAACTGGCCGCTGTCGTCCAGGACCGGGCGCCGAGCGGACTCCTGGACAGCTACCACGCCGAACGGCACCCGGTCGGAGCCCAGGTCCTGCATCACACGTCGGCCCAGCGCGTCCTGGCAGACCCGAACCCGAGCGAGGACGTGGCCGCCCTGCGCGACATCGTCATCGACCTGCTACGCCTGCCCGACACCAACCGCCACATCGCGGGACTGATGTCCGGCCTCTCGCTGTGCTACCCGCTGTCCGGCAATCATCCGCTCACCGGACAGCGCATGCCGGACGCCGAGCTGGTCACCGACGACGGCCCCATCCGGCTGTCGGCGCTGTTCGGCTCAGGGCACGCCGTCCTGCTCGATCTGGCCGGAACCGTCCCGACCGACCTCCGGCTCCCGCCCCGAGTCGACCTCGTCCGCGCCACATGTACCGACCGTCTGGGCGCTGCCGCCCTGCTCATCCGCCCCGACGGCTACGTCTGCTGGGCTGCGGACAGCTCCGACGCTCACAACGACAGCCTGCTCGCCGCGATCGTCGGCAACCTTGCCAAGCCGGCCTGAGCCGGAGGTCCAGCGCGACCTGACGCGATCGGTGGCCCATGCATTGACTGAGCGTGGCGCCACAGAAGGCAGGACGCGACATGGCCGCGCGGGGATGCGTGACCTTCACGCCTCAGGAACTGGCGCGGCCGTCGTCACATCACGTCCTGCGCGGGCGGTGTGTCACGACGTGGTCGAGTCACGTCCAGCCCTGGAGGCCGGGTGGAGGCTCGTCAGACCCGGTCCAGGGGCTGGTGCGGACCGCTGGGGAGTTCCGCTTCGATCGTGTCGCCAGGACGCACCACGCCACCTTCTCTCACGATGGTCATGATTCCGGCTTTGCGGACAAGGTTCCCCGCCCCGTCGCGGCCGACGACCTGCTTCAGCAGCCCGTCCTGGAAGGTGTCGATCTGCAGGCAGGGATTGCGAAGGCCGGTGACTTCCAAGACCGCGACGCCGATGCGCAGCAACGTGCCGACGGGCAGACCGAGCAGATCGATGCCGCGCGTCGTGATGTTCTCGCCGAGCTCCCCGGGCGCCACCTTGAACCCTGCTTCGCCGACCTCGTCGAAGAGCTCCTCATGAATGAGGTGAACCTGGCGCAGATTCGGTTGGGTGGGATCCTGCGCGACACGCGAGCGATGCTTGACGGTCACTCCGGCGTGCACGTCACCCTCCACACCGAGGCCGGCGAGCAGTCTGATGCTGTCCCGAGTCGGCTTGGTGAACGCGTACTCCGCGTTGCTGCTGACTGCCGTCACCTTCCCGCTCATACCGCGGAACCCCCCACTTCGGTAACACTTGTCAGCCATGAGCCTAACCCGCGCCCCTCAAGGGGCAGCGGCCGCGATCAACCGCCGGCAGGGCCAATTGTGCCCGCCCGCACCATCACCACTACAGGTCGAGAACGGCGCGGAGCGCGTTGTCGACAAGCGCCAACCGCTCGGGGCCCACGTTGCCGTGCAGGGTGGCGGTCTCGAATCTCGACGCGGCGAGCTGGAGCAGGTTGACGGCGACGACCGAGGCGTCGAGTGGCGAGGTCAGCCGCACGCTCATCGCCGTGTCGGGGTGCTCGGCCGGGGCGTGCAGCACCAAGGCGACCACGGCTCCGTACGCCTCTGCAAGCCCGTCGAGGCTGACAACGAGGACGGTGCGCACGCCCTTGCCGGTGTCGACATCGAATACGTCCCCCTTACGGATTATCACAGGGCGTCGCCCTCACCCTCGAGGTCGGGGCGCTCGATCACGGACAGCTTGCGTCCCGCGTCGAGAGTCATCTGCCGGCGCACAGCCTTGAGGATGTAGTCGTTCAGCGACGGGGCGTCCGCAGCGGCGTCTCGCAGTTGCTTGTCCATGGCGTCGGGAATGCGTAGCGTGATGGCAGTCATGACATCAAATCTAGTGGCATGAGTGCCGTCAGGAAACCCCCTTCCCCATGCCTGATGCAACGGTTGTCGTACATCCGCACGGCGCGGCGCTCAGGGGATGATGGCGTCGACACAGCCTCCGTCGACCCGCAGCGCACCCCCTGTGGTGGCGGAGGCCTGGTCGGAGCTGAGGTACACCACCATGTTGGCGATCTCCTCGGGATCGATCAGGCGCCGCAGCAGCGACTGCGGCCGATGCTCACGCATGAAGACACGCTCCGCCTCCTCCCACGGCAGATCCCGCCCGACCAAGTCGTACACGAAGTCCTCCACACCGGCAGTATGGGTGGGACCGGCAAGGACCGAGTTGACGGTGACGCGGGTTCCAGCGGCCTTCTTCGCGAAACCTCGTCCGACAGCCAGCAGGGCGGTCTTGGTCATGCCGTAATGGATCATCTCGGCCGGGATGACCACCGCCGACTCGCTGGCGATGTACTGAACGCGGCCCCAGCCGCGTTCGATCATCCGCGGCAGGTAGGTGCGGGTCAGGCGGACGGCGGCGAGCACGTTGACCTCGAAGTACCGGCGCCATTCCTCGTCGGCGATGTCAAGCGGGTCCTGGGCACCGAAGATGCCCAGATTGTTGATCAGGACATCGACCTCCGGCAGTGTCTCGACGACACTCGCAGCGCCCTCCTCGGTCACCACATCCGCGCCGACGGCGACGAAGCAACCGTCCGGCACCTCCTCTCGCAACCGCCGGACCGCCTCGTCCACCCGCCCCGTGTCGCGGCCGTTGACCCCCACCCGTGCACCCGCCGCCGCGAGGCCCACCGCGATTGCGGCCCCGATGCCCTGTGTCGATGCCGTCACCAGGGCCGTCCGTCCCGTGAGATCGATACGCATGAACGCTCCTTCGGACGTGGTCAGCCGAATATCCGGCCGCCTCTCCCTGGACGGCCCTGCCGTTCGCCACGGCGCCCCGATCATGCGCGCCGCGGCCCCTCCAGCGGATGCCGGTCCATGGTCAAAGCCTTCGGCCACCCCGATGCCCGTACAGGCGCCGGTGGCAGCCGGCGCCTGTACGGCGTCAAGTAGTACCTCTCAGGAAGCGACGCTGCCGTGGCGTGCCGCCGCTCCCCGTCGGTGTTCCTTCCAGTGAATACGTCTGAGGGCGTAATCCGCCACCGATGGCACGTTGGCCCGCGAGGCCATGTTCATCCGCATGGGACGACAGCGGGAAGAAGAGGCCGGAACGCCGCAATCGGGCGCCCTGCGCGACCCGACCTTTTCTACGGCGCTGACGGCGCTCAGGGACGGTCAGGTCGAGACGAGAGTTTGAGATGTTGATAAGGGCTTCGAATCTTGCATAACCTCACGGAATGGTGCAGAGCAAGGCAAGCGACGTCGACGGCTACCTGACTGAGGTTTCTGAGGAACGCAGGGCCGTGCTGACCAAGGTGCGTCAGCTGTGCCGGGAGGAGCTCGTGGGCTTCGACGAGGTCATGGCGTACGGGATGCCCGCATACGAGCGGGACGGCGCCTGCGAGATCGCGTTTGCCGGCCAGAAGCAGTACATCTCCTTCTATCTCATGCGCAGTGACGTCCGTGAGGCGTTCGAGGAACGGCTGGCCGGGCAGGACATGGGTAAAGGCTGCCTGCGTTTCCGCAAGCCGGAGAACATCGACTTCGGGCTGTTGCGGGATCTACTCAAGGCCACCGCTGCCCGGCCCGGCAAAATCTGCTGACACCGCCGGGCAACGGGGTACCGCCGGGGACGAGCAGGCAATTGGAACGATCTTGGATTGGCTCGCGCCGCGGCCACGAGGTGATCCAACGCCGCACCTTTCTCGCACTGCTCGGCGACGAGCGCGCCGGGACGCGGATCCTGCTGCAGGAGCCCGACCCTGACGCGGAAGAGCTGGCCGAGTTGACCGCGCTGACTGATGGGCCGATCGGCCCGGTGGGTGCCGAGGATCCGTTCAGCTCGACCGACCTCGGTCACCTGGGCATGCGCAACTGGCAGATGCCGATCATGCTGCGCCGGCCAGGCCCCGTCTTCGCACCGGCGATGGAGGTGACCCGGGCACAGCGGACGCAGGAGCTACAGGCGGCGAGCAGATCGTGATCGCGGGCTTCGAGTTGACCTAATTCGAGCCCTACCGTCCCGGCGAGAAGTTCCCCACGGCGCTGACGGATCAGCCGGGTGGACGTGTTCATCGCCGTACTCAACGGTAAGCCGGTCGGCGCCTGCGTCACCGTCATCGACAACGGGTCCGGCAGCCGCTACTGGGTCGGCACATCACCCGAGCACCGCTCCCGCGGAGTCGGGCGGGCCATCATGCTCGGCTCGCTCGCGCCCATGGCGGAACTGCCGGTGACACTCACCGCCTCACGGCTCGGACGACCGCTGTACCAGTCGCTGGGCTACACCGCCGTCACCACATCGACCTGGTCGTCCTCGCAATGAGCGTTGTGCAATCTGAGTTGCTGGTCACAGGGCTGGTGTGAGCCGTTGCTCGAGCACTCGGGCTTGTTACAGGCGGCTGTGTGCGCTGACGGCCGCCCGTCAGCAGGCGTCATCGCAGTTCGTCAGCACCAGCAGCGCCTGCGGGAGCGCGGTCGCACAGCGGGTCGGCAGCCGCTTCGGGTACGGGCCGTACTCGCCGATGGGCAGGTACGGCCCGTTGAACCCCCACTCGTCGTCAGTCAGTTGCACTCTCGTCACGCAAGACGATCTACCGGTCCAGGCCCAGCCGGGACGGCGCATCCCACAGATTGATCACGACTCGATACGCGCCCTGGGACGTGTTTCACAAGCGGCGCCGTGTGGCTCATACCTCTGGAAGGGAGAGATCGGGTTTCCAGGGGTTTGGTGCGGTGATGGACCAGCGTTCATGGTCGCGCCAGGCCCCGTCGATGTAGAGGTAGGCGGGCGACAGCCCTTCGTAACGGAAGCCCAGGCGCTGGGCCAGGGCCAGGGATGCTTTGTTCGCCGGCTGAATGTTGGCCTCCAGCCGGTGGAGCCGAAGGTCGGTGAAGGCGTGCTGCAGGGTGACGGTGAGCCCGTCGGTCATGTAACCCTGCCCTGCGGACGGGGCGAAGGCTGCATAGCCGAGGGACGCGCCCTGGTAGCGGCCCCGGATGATCGAGTTGATGTTGACCATGCCGGCGGCTGCGCCGGTCTCCCGGACACGGATCAGAAAGCCCAGGTTGGTGCCGTCGTCGAAGCGGTGCATCCAGACCTGGAACTCCTCCGGGGTCGCGGGCAGCTGCATCCATGGCAGGTGCAGCTCGGTGCTGGCCTGCACGAGCGAGCAGAACTCGTCCTGGTCGGAGAGCGTGAGCGGGCGCAGTTCGACCCGTGATGGCATTTCTGACATGGATCAACGGTAGAGCTTGTTGTGTGCAGTGGATCGCCCGAGTGATCGATCTTGGATGATCTTGGTGTGGATCGTGGTGATGACCGCCGCACAGTGGACGGTCCTGGGGCCGTTGCTGCCGGTGGGGAAGAAGTCGGGGCCGCCGCGGAAGTGGACGAAGCGGCAACTCATCAACGGGATCCGATGGGGGCCCTGGCCCGGGGCGTCTTGGCGGCATGCGCCCGAGCGGTATGGCAAGTGGGAGACGGTGTACGGGCTGTTCCGCCGCTGGCAGCGCGATGGGATCTGGGCGCTCATCGTGACCAATCTGCCGGAGCTGCGTAAGTCGTTTCCGCGTGGCGCTGTCGCCTGAAAGAAAACGGATTGCCTCGGGGGGAGAGCTCACGTTGGATAAGAGTTATCCCGTAATGCGGAGCG